>CAMDHY010000065.1 GCA_945898215.1 Pseudoxanthobacter soli DSM 19599
GACTTGCCCTGCGCCGTCAGGACCTCAACCTGCCGAAGCTTCGTGACTATCTCCTCGGGCCTATGCCGCTTCCTCGCCATCTGTCCGTCCTCCAATAGGGCTCAAAACCCATACCTCAGGGAGGACCACTTCAAGGGGGGCAGGCCAGCACGTGGAAGGCGCTGGATGTTCGCCTCGACGATCCCGATGTGCTCGTGGTGAGCTCGCCCGAACTGGTCCGGCGCCAGGCCGTGCCGATGGGTCCTGGCGCTAAGCAGGCTGTGGCGATCCTGATCGGCATGGTGCTGCTGCTTGCCACGGGCATCGTTCCGCCGGCGGTGGCCGGCCTGTTGGCGGCGGGCGCCATCATCCTGACGGGGATCATGACGGTCGAGCAGTCCTACCGGGCAATCGGCTGGACGACGGTGATCCTCGTCGGTGCGATGATGCCGCTGTCGACCGCCATGGTCGAAACCGGCGCCGCGCAGTTGATGGCCGAGCGGCTCGTGGACCTGGTCGGCGACGCCGGACCGCTCGCCCTGCTCGCGGGCCTCTTCCTGCTGACGGCCATCATGGGGCAGCTTATCAGCAACACCGCCACCGCGCTCATCGTGATCCCCATCGGCGTGGCGGCCGCCGCCAGCATGGGGATATCGCCGCGCCCGGTCCTGATGAGCACGGCCGTCGCCGCGGCGGCGGCGTTCCTGACGCCGATTGCCACGCCGACGAACCTGATTGTGATGGGCCCGGGAGGCTACATCTTCAGCGACTACTGGAAGCTCGGGTTGCCGCTGATGATTTGGTTCTTCGTGGTATCGGTGTTCATCGTTCCGTTGATCTGGAGCTTCTGAGCTCGCTGCGATGTGACGATCGACGCGGCGAGCATAAGCGGGCGCTTGGCTCCCGTCGGCGCAGTTCCGCCGCTCGCTCGCCACGTCAGCCGTCCGCAGCGGCGCCCTCCGAGGCGACGATCCGATCCTGCAGTTGACGCGGGGGGCGGACCGGCACGGCCAGACAGGGCGAACGGCCTTCGAAACAAACGAGGGTAGATGCTCGCCCCCGGCGCCGCGATACCCTGCGTGGGATGGCCCTTGCGGCGCAATCGGGCCGCACTCGGACGGCAGAGCCTCTGCGCCAGATGCTCCGTGCCATAGGCCGCTGGCCCCACCCGCCTCCCGCCCCGGCGGCCGCTCGGCGAAGCCCACCAGACACTCCGTGCCCGGCGCCACCGCGGAGACGGGAGCCCCTAGGCTGCAAACCCAATCAGGCGGTTGATCGCATGTGGCTTTCGTGATTCACGAGGTGAGGTGGGCACGTGAGGTGCATGATGGCGTTGTTCTGGTTGTCGGACGCGGCGTGGGCGGCGATCGAGCCGCATCTGCCGAAGAACCAGCCCGGCGCCCACCGGGTCGATGACCGGCGGGTGATCTCCGGCATCCGGCATGTTCTGAAGGTCGGCTGCCGCTGGTGCGACTGTCCCGCCGAGTACGGGCCGTCGACGACCGTCTACAACAGGTTCAATCGCTGGTCGCGCCGCGGCTTTCGGCTGAATCTTCTGGGTGCGCTGGCTGAGAGCGGCGCGGTCGCTCGCAGCACCGCCATCGACAGCACCTACGTCAAGGCGCAGCGCGCCGCGTTCGGCGGAAAAGGGGGCGCTCGACCCAGGCGATCGGTCGCTCGCGCGGCGGCTGGACGACCAATGTCCACGCGCTCACCGACGTCATCGGCCGCCCCTATGCGCTGATGCTGACCGCCGGCAACGTCAGCGACGTGAAGGCCGCGCCGGCCCTCCTCGAGCGGGCCGGGCGCGTACGCTACCTGCTGGCCGACAAGGGCTACGACGCCGATCGGCTGCGCCGCTCGCTCCGTGACGCGGGGGCGACACCTGTCATTCCCGGCCGGCGCAACCGCAAGCGCCCGATCCGCTACGACCAGCAGCGCTATCGCGCACGACATCTCATCGAGAACGCCTTCTGCCGCCTCAAGGACTTCCGACGCGTCGCAACACGCTACGACAAGCTCGCCGTAAACTTCCTCTCCACAGTCGCACTCGCAGTGGCTGTCGCCTTCTGGCTCTGAATGAGTCTGGGCCCTAGTGCGGGCCTGAAGTCTGGCGGCTCTGCTGCGTCGCCGTTTGAATACATCACGCGGTTCAATGCTGAGATCGGAGTGCGATTCATCTCACGCCCTCCGTCGTCGACCGATCGCTCCTGCGAGCCACGCTGCCTCTGCCGCGAGTGCGGCCTCTCCCGCCATCGCTGCCGTGCCGGTGCCGAGGTTTGTCTTTCCCCCCCACCGCCCACGACCATTGACCGCCGACCTGCCCTGAGATGCGCGAGCAGTAGATCCGAGCGTGCATCATAGGGTGCTCGGGATCGCCGGCGGTGAAGTCGTCGGGGTCGCCGGCGCCGTCTGCCTACGTGTGGCGCCAGCGGAGTCGAGGGAGGGAAGGGGTTGCGGGAGTCGAATCGTCCACGAAACTGTCCGGATAGTTGTCCGGGTGGCGGCCGGGGCTTCCGCTAAGTCTCGGGAAATTTTGGTCGGAGTGGCAGGATTTGAACCTGCGACCCCCTCGTCCCGAACGAGGTGCGCTACCAGGCTGCGCTACACTCCGATGTGCGGCGTGCTTATAACGGGGCCTCCCGGGGGCCGCAAGGCGTCATTGCGGCAGGAACGAACGCGTGCCTGCGCGACGTGCCGCCGGGACACCGCCGGCGCCACCGGCGGCCGGGCCGAGCAGGGAGGGAAGGGGCGATGCTCCAGCACGATCGCGCCTTCGAGCCGCAGTGGGGGGCGGCGGTGCCGGTGGCGCCGCGCGTGCGGCGGATCACGGCGGAGAACCCCGGCCCGTTCACCTTCCAAGGCACCAATACCTACCTCGTCGGCGACGCCGGCGCGCTTGCCGTCATCGATCCGGGGCCGGACGACCCCCGCCATCTCGCCGCGCTGCTGTCGGCGATCGGCGGCGCGCGCGTGTCCCACATCCTCGTCACCCACACCCACCGCGACCATTCGCCCGGCGCGGCGGCGCTCGCGGCCGCGACCGGCGCGCCGATGCTCGCGGCCGGCCCGCACCGACCCGCCCGGCCGCCGCGCCCAGATGAGACCGCCCGCCTCGACGCCGGCGGCGACACCGATTTCGTGCCGGACATCGCGCTGGCGGACGGCGCGGTGGTCGAAGGGGAGGGCTTCGCGCTCACCGCCGTCGCGACCCCCGGTCACACCGGCAATCATCTCGCCTTCGCGCTCGACGGCGGCGAGTGGCTGTTCTCCGGCGATCACGTCATGGCCTGGTCGACCTCCATCGTCGCCCCGCCCGATGGTGCCATGGCCGACTACATGGACTCGCTCGCCCGCCTCGCGGCGCGGCCGGAGCGGGCCTATCTGCCCGGCCACGGCGGACCCGTCCGCGATGCGCCGGCCTATGTGGCGGCGCTCGCCGCCCATCGCCGCGGTCGCGAACAAGCGATTCGCGCCCGCCTCGCCGCCGGCGACGAGACGATCGCCGCCATCGTCCAGGCGGTCTATGTCGGTCTCGACCCTGCGCTCGCGCCGGCGGCGGGACTGTCGGTGCTCGCCCACCTCGAGGATCTCGTCGCCCGCGGCCTCGTCGCCGCCGACCCGCTGCCTGCGCTCACGGCACAGTTTCGGCCGCTCCCCCGCTCGACCCCGCCAGTTTATGAATAGTGCCGCGTCTGTGCCGCCGGTCACACTTCACCAAAAGTTATCATTTCGTAAAGATGCGTGAACGGCGCCCCAGTGACGAAATTGTGTCTTTCCTGTTCTTGCCGCAATTGACCTGCAAGCGTTACCTCGTCGTGTCGAACCCTGCAGAGAAAGACGTCGCGGCGCATTCGACGATGCGCCGGTCAGCGGACCGCAGGGTCGACGTGTTCGAACCGTGAGTGCGGGCTCCAGCCGCCGAATGGTCGGACGAGCCGAGAGAGTGGGACATGTACAGTCAGCAACGGGGCGCCCAGGCACCCCAGATGAGCCAGAGCCCGAGCAGCGACGAGCCGGAGCCGCGCGAGCGCCGGCCGAATCTCCAGCAGCACTACAAGCCGGTCGGCATTGGTGCGATCACGGCGGCGGCGCTGTGCAAGTCGCCGCGCCCGGCCGGCAAGCACGACGCCACGGCCCCCCAGCAGCGTCGCTGACGCCGGCAGTGGACGCCGGGGAGGGAGCGGCGTCGTCGTCGCGCTCCCCGAGCGTCATCGTCCCGACATCGCCCGCAGGGCAAGCGGAGGCCCGCCGAGCCGGCGCATATTGCCCTCGGCCGGCTTGACCCGGCGCGCCCGCGGATGCCTTCAGTGGTGACGGGCGGCTCGGCCCGTGGCTGACTGGAGGGGCGATGATCACCTACTACGTGCCGGTCGACGGCCGTCTCGAGCGACGCGAGCCGTCGGCGGCGCTCGGCCCCATCCCGCGCGAGGCCGTCTGGCTCGACCTCGTCGCGCCGACAGGCGAGGACGACGCGCGGGCCGAGGCCCTCGTCGGGATCGAGGTGCCGGCGCGCGAGGACATGCAGGAGATCGAGCCGTCGAGCCGCCTCTACGCGGAGAACGGCGCCGTCTACCTGACCGCCACGCTGCTCTGCGGCCTGACCGAGGGCCGTCCCGGCACGACGCCCGTGACCTTCATCCTCGCCGGCAACCGTCTGGTCACGGTGCGCTATGACGAGCCGAAGTCATTCCCCATCGCGGCAAACCGGATGCAGAAGGCCGGCAGCCAGTGCATCTCCGGCCAGACCGCCTTCCTGTCGCTCTTCGACGCCGTCATCGACCGCACCGCCGACATTCTCGAGCACATCGCCGCGGACATCGATGCGATCTCGCGCACGGTCTTCGACGACACCATGTCCGACCGGCGCGGCGCGACCGACTTCCACGAGGTGATCCGCCGCATCGGCCGCCAGGGCATGCTCACCAACCGGACGATGGAGAGCCTGACCTCACAGTCGCGGCTGCTGCTCTTCCTCTCCCAGCACATCGAGACGGCCGGCTTCACGCGGTCCGACAACGAAACGTTCAAGATGATGACGCGCGACGTCAAGGCGCTCGCCGATCACGGTTCGTCTCTCGACCAGAAGATCAACTTCCTGCTCGATGCCGTGCTCGGCCTCGTCAATCTCGACCAGAGCGCCATCGTCAAGATCTTCTCGGTGCTGGCGGTCGTCTTCATGCCGCCGACGCTGATCGCGTCGATCTACGGCATGAACTTCGAAATGATGCCGGAACTGAAGTGGGTGTTCGGCTATCCGTTCGCGCTCTTCCTGATGGCCGGCTCGGCTGCCCTCAGCTACGGGCTGTTCCGCTGGAAGCACTGGCTGTGAGCCCAGGCGCCGCGTCCCGCGCAGCGCCTCACGGGTAGAGGCGCGCCTTCGACCACGGCGCGTCCGGCGCGGGCCGCGTGAACTGCACGCGGTCGTGCAGGCGGAACGGCCGGTCGTGCCAGAACTCGATCGAGACCGGCGTCAGGCGGAAGCCCGACCAGTGCGCCGGCCGCGGGATCTCACCGATGCCGAAGCGGGCGGTGGTGCGCGCCACCTCCGCCTCCAGCGCGAAGCGGCCCTCGAGCGGCCGCGACTGCTTCGAGGCCCAGGCGCCGATGCGCGAGCCGCGCGGCCGGGAGGCGTAGTAGGCGTCGGCCTCGGCGTCGTCGACCACCGCCACCGGCCCGCGCACACGCACCTGCCGGCGCAGGCTCTTCCAGTGGAAGCACAGCGCCGCCTTCCGGGCGGCGAGGATCTCGCGGCCCTTGGCGCTCTCGAAGTTCGTGTAGAACACGAACCCCGTGTCGAGACCCTTCAGCAGCACCATGCGCACGTTCGGCAGGCCATCGGGGTCGACGGTGGCGAGCGCCATGGCGTTCGGGTCGTTCGGTTCGCTCGCCGCGGCATCGGACAGCCAGGCGTCGAACAGCCGCAAAGGGTCGTCGGCGTCGGTGAAGTCACCAGTCGTTAACTCCTGCGTGGAAGGGTCTTGTTCAAGGGCCATGGTGCGTCCGGGAAGCCGATCGTGCGGGAAACCAGTTATAGCGTGGTGAGGAAGGCCCGCCAGTCGGCGGCGGCGGGGCTCGTCGTCGCTGCGGCGCTGTCGCTGTCGGCCTGTGCGGGCATCACCTTGCCGCCGCAGACAGTGGACGCGACCGCCGCGACCGCGACGGCGTCGGTGGCGGGCCTCGGTGGCCTGTCGAGCGACGACCTCGTCGCCATCGGCAGCGCGCTCACGACCTCCCATCCGCGGTCCGGCGACCTCGTCTGGGCGAATGCCGAATCGGGCAGCCAGGGCCGCATCTCCGCGGTGCGGCCGGTGGCGGGCCCGGGCGGCGGCGACTGTCGGGCCTTCGCCACCGTCGTCAACGCCGTCGACGGCGTGCGGGCGCTGTCCGGTATCGCCTGCCGCGACGCCGCCGGCGGCTTCGCGGTGGAGGGCCTCGCGCCCGCCGTCGCCGGCGGCTGATCGTCCGTTCTTGCGACGGCTCACGCGATCGGGGCTTCCCGTCGGCCCCCGACTTCCCATATGCATCGCGCTGGATCTGCCGTGCCCCGCGGGGGCTGCGGGCGGGGAGTGTGGATGCGCGACCCTTACGACATTCTCGGTGTTAAGCGCTCGGCGAGCGAGGCGGAGATCAAGTCCGCCTTCCGCAGGCTCGCCAAGAATCATCACCCCGACCGCAATCAGGACGACCCGAAGGCGAAGGAGCGCTTCGCCGAGGCGAGCGCCGCCTACGAGATCCTCGGCGACCGGACGCGCCGCGAACAGTTCGACCGCGGTGCCATCGACGCCGACGGCAAGCCGCGCAACTACGGCTTCGGCCGCAGCGACGCCGGCTTCGGCGCCGCCGACGGCGGCTTCAGCTTCAAGGGCGGCCGCAGCGACATCGACGACATCCTCTCGGAGATCCTCGGCGCCCGCGGGCGGGCCGGACGGCGGCCGCCCGAGCGCGGCGCCGACGTCGTCGCCACCGCAACCGTGACGCTCGAGGAGATCGCCGCCGGCGCGAGGCCGCGCGTCTCGCTGCCGGGCGGCCGCACCCTCGAGGTGACGCTGCCGCGCGGCGTCGAGCCCGGCGAGCGCGTCCGCCTGCGCGGCCAGGGCGACCCCGGTCTGCACGGTGGCGCGGCGGGGGACGCCATCATCACCGTCGAGTTCGCCCCCCACCGCCGCTTCACCGTCGAAGGCCAGGACGTCCGCCTCGACCTGCCGGTGACGCTCGACGAGGCCGTGCTCGGCGCCCGCGTGCGGGTGCCGACGATCGAGGGCGCGGTCGAGCTGCGCATTCCGCCCAACACCTCCGGGGGCCGCACCTTCCGGCTGCGCGAGAAGGGGCTGCCGACCCGCGAGGGCGGGCGGGGCGACCTCCTCGCCGGCGTCCGCATCGTGCTGCCGGCCGAGGGCGATCCGCGTCTCGACGCGGTGATGGAGGCCTGGCGCGCTGCCGGCCGCTACAGCGCCCGCGACCGCGACTTCGGCTGACGCCGCACCGGCCGTGGCGGCCGGGTCTGGACCACCAGCGCCGCGATCACCGCCTCCACCGCCGCCGTGAGGTCGGCGAGCCGTCGCCCGCGCTGCGGCGCCGGCGGCGGCACGTGCACGAACACCGCCAGATGCGGCCGCACCGCCCGCCGCGCGGCGGCGAGCGAGCGCCCGTAGAGGGCGTTGCAGAGATAGCGCCCGGCATCGCCGGAGGCCGCGGCCGGAACCCCGCTGCGCTGCGCCGCCGCCACCAGCGGTGCCGCCACCGCGCGGCTGCGCCGCACCGCTCCCGATCCGGCCCCCTCGTCTGGCAGCCGCCCGGCCGCATCCGCGGCGAGGTCGCGCGCGTCGACGGCGGTGGTCTCGATGCGCAGGCGGTGCGACCGCGGCGCCACCCCGACGTGGACCGCGACGCGGACGCCGGCGAGGAGGCCGTCCAGCGCCGGCAGGCCCGCCCAGGTGGTCGCGAGCGCCTGGCGCCTCAGCCGTGTCGAGGTGGCCGCACCGAGCCGGGCGACGATCGCCTCCGACGGGTTCACCGGCACGCCGGGGAAGGGCCCGAAGCCGGTGACCAGCACCGCCGTCCGCCCGGCCGCCCCGCCGCGCCGGCGGACGTCCGCCCGCGCCATGTGCTTCCCCCGCGCCGTCATGCGGCGGGCGGCGGCGCGGGGAGGGCGCGCAGCAGCCGGCTGACGCCGGGGGCCGCCACCACCTTGCCGCTGCGCGCATAGGCCTCGTGGTTGGCCTCGATCTCGCTGCGCTCGTAGAGATAGTTCACCATCAGCCCGTGCGATTGCTCGAGACCCTTCGGCGTCGGGTCGGCCAGCCAGTCGAGCCGCTCGAGCCGGGCGCCGTTGCCGAGATGGAAGCGGGCGACGGGGTCGAGGGGCCGGCCACTGCGGCCGCGCTCGCGCAGGAAGTAATGGGCGGCGAGCGGCAGCACCGCCTTGGCGAGCGCCGCCGCCTCCGGTGCGAGAGGCCAGTCCGGGACGGCGAGCGCCGCGACTGCCTGCGCTGCCGGCGCGGCGAGGGGATGGTCGGCGTCCGCCGCCACCCCAGCGAGCCACACGGCGAAGCCCGGCACCGGCGACAGCGTCACGAAGCTCCTGAGGCCCGGCAGATCGCGCGCCAGGTCCTCCACCACCTGCTTCAGCAGGAAGCTGCCGAAGCTGACGCCGCGCAGCCCGGTCTGGCAGTTGGAGATCGAATAGAACACCGCCGTCGTCGCCTCGCCCGGCGGCACGATCTCGCGCTCGGCCGCCAGAATGGGCCCGATCGCCTCCGGGATCGACCGTGTCAGCGCCACCTCGACGAAGATCAGCGGCTCGTCGACGAGCGCCGGGTGGAAGAACGCGTAGCAGCGCCGGTCGGGCGGATCGATGCGCCGCCTGAGGTCGTCCCAGTCGTGGATCTCGTGAACGGCCTCGTAGGCGATGATCTGGCTGAGCACCGAGGCCGGGCTCGACCAGTCGATCCGCCGCAGCACCAGGAAGCCCCGGTTGAACCAGACGTCGAACAGGCGCTCGAAGTCGCGGTCGACGCCGGCGAGGGTGCGGTCGTCGGCGAGTTCGCCCAGGAGGTCGGCGCGCATCTCGACGAGGGCGCGCGTGCCGCCGGGGGCGAGGTTGAGACGGCGCAGCAGCTCGAGCCGGTGCGGTGTCGCCGCGTCGTAGAGGTCGGCGGCGGCGGTGTCGGAGGGCGTGTCGAGGAAGGCCTGGGCCGCCGTCCGCAGAGCGTTTCCGTCGGCGCCGAGATCGTCGCGCATCAGCCGGAACGCCGCCGCGCGTCCGGCGGCGTCGAGGCTGCGGTAGGTGGCGAGGATGTCGGCGGCGATCGCCGCTCCCGAGGCCTCGCCGCGCTCCGACAGGAGCGCGGCGACGAGGGCCGGCACCGTCCGCGCCGTCGACCGGCGGTCGCGGCGCGGCTCGATCAGCGCGCGGCCCCGGTCCGCCACGGCCGTCAGCAGTTCGTTCAGGAAGGAGGTGTTCACTGGGCTCCTCCGCGAAAATGCGCTATGCCGGGGCCGGCGGCGCGGGCTCGGCGCACGCACAGACGGGTGAATATGGTCAACATCGACACGATGACGGGAAGGCCGGCTCCGGTCGCCGCGCATCCTCGTCGCATCGATCTCGGTCCGGAGACCCAGCGGCCGAACTTCACCATCAAGGGTGTGACGCTGCGGATCAAGGAGCGCGGCCGCACCGTCAAAATCTTCGACGACATGTCGGCGACGTTCCCGCGCGGCCGCAACACCGTCGTGCTGGGCAACCGCGACGCCGGCGTCAAGCCGCTGATTCGCCTGCTTACAGGCATGGAGAACCCCCGCGTCGGCCAGATCGCCCGAAATGTCCGGATGTCGTGGCCGATCAACTTCTCCGGTCACATCTCCAGCGACTTCAGCATGCGCGAGAACGCTTTGTTCATCGCCCGCCTCTACGGCGAGAGCACGCGCAGCGTCTCCCAATTCGTGCGTGACATGCTCGCGATCAGCAAGGAATACGACCAGCCGTTGAGCAATCTCAATCCGGATGTGAAGAAGTACTTTCCGATTGCGCTCGTCCTGGCGATCGAGTTCGACTGCTACATCCTTGACAAATCAGTGGTCATTTCGAACAAGGAATTCAGGGCCCGCTGGGAGGCAGCGCTGGCCGAGCGCCTGCGCACCGCCGATCTCATCCAGGTCACCAACAAGGTGAAATTCGTCCATCCCTGCCACGAGATGGGCGCGATTTTGGAGGATGGGAAGCTGCGGATGATGAGCGTCGCCGCGGCCATCGCAGCATTCAACGAGAAGCCGTCCGAACCCGACATGGACGATCTCGAGGACGAAACCGAGGACGAGGGCGACGATGAGCGAAACGCGCTCTTCTAGGGCGAACGGCCGCAAGGGCCGGCGGTCGCGCTCGCTCGTCGCCTATGACGGCGAAGACGATCGCGTGGTGGCCCTCGATCCCGACCTGCGCGCCGACCGGACGCGAGGCGAACTGCAGCCGCACACCGATCGTGGCCGCGACCTCGATCTGCCCCTCGACCGCGACCCGCAGGATCGGCCCCTGGAGACCGACGAGCCGGCACGGCGGCCGCTGAGTGCGGCCTTGCCGCGCCTCGCCGACAGTGCCTTCGGGATCACCTCCTTCGTGCTCGCCGTCGTCGTGCCGACGGTGCTGACGGCGCTGTTCTACATGTTCCTGGCGACGAGCCAGTACTCGACGGTCACCCAGTTCGCCGTCCGCGGTCCCGCCGGCGCCGCCGGTCCGGCCGACATGCTTGGCCTTTTCGCCACCACCGCCTCGAGCGAGACTGCCGACACCTACATCATCATCAGCTACATCCACTCTCGCGACATAATCGAGGAGTTGGACAAGCGCATCAACCTTCGCGAGATCTACGACCGGCCCGAGGCGGACTTCTACTACCGCTTCGACCCGACCAAGCCGATCGAGGATTTCGTCAAATACATGAAGACGATGGTGTCGACCGAGTTCGACACTTTTAGCGGCGTGGTGACGGTGACCGTGCGGGCCTTCCGGCCCGAGGACGCACAACTGGTGGCCGAAAACGTGCTGGCTGCGAGCGAGCGCCTCGTCAACGACATCTCGCGACGGGCGCGCGACGACACCCTGCGCGAGTCGCGGGCGGAAGTGGCGAAGTCCGAACAGCGGCTGCGGCTGGCGCGCGGCATGATGGCGACCTTCCGGGGCAGCGAGGCGGAGATCGACCCGGCGGCGGCGGCCGCAGCCCAGCAAGGCATCATCACCCAGCTCGAGGGCAAGGTCACCGCTCTCCAGGCACAGCTCACCCAGCTCCGCCAGACGATGTCGGCGACGGCGCCCTCGGTGATCCAGGCGGAGAGCGAACTCTCGGCCCTGCGGTCGCAGATCGAGATCGAGCGGCAGAAGGTGGCGTTGGAGCGGGCGGGGACGACTGGCACCGCCCTGACGCAGCGCCTCACCCGCTACGAGGAACTCATCACCGAGCGTGAGTTCGCCGAGCGCGCCTACGTCTCCTCGCTCTCCTCCCTCGAGGGCGCGCGCCTCGAGGCCGACCGCAAGCAGCGTTACCTCGCCGTCTTCGTCGCGCCGCGCTCGGCGGAGGAGGCGCTCTATCCGCAGGGGCTGCGGTGGACGGCAGTGATCTTCGGCATCTGCCTCATCGTCTGGGGCATCTTTTCGATCGTCATCGCCGGCGTGCGGGACCACTTCGTCTAGCGGCGATCCGCACCAGGCCGGTGACGCCCCGGGGGGGGGGGATTCCCGCGGGGCCGGCCGGTGCGGCGAACCGACGTCTCTCCTCCGCGGCCGCCTCGGCCGCTCCATGCGCCGCCCCTTCTTCCTCCTTGGAAAGGCGGCGTTTACCGTGTGTGATACAAACGTCACTCGCGCCGCGTCGGTGGAGGATACTCTCCCCCAGCGGCGGGAACGGCGATGGCGGAAGGAATGGGCTGGTGCTAAGCAACGCTTCCGTTTGGTCGACTCGCGCGGCGGCATGACTGCGTTCCGAATTTCCGTGCTCCTCCTCGCCGCGTTCGTGGCCGGGTGCGCAGAGCTTCCCGGTCGCGGGCCCTCGGCCATTGCGATCGAATCCAAGGCTGTCGCCGAGCCGACCGACGAGAGCTATCTCGTCGTCGACATCGACCCGACCGTCGCCGAGATCGTCGGCAAGGTGCGCTCGCGTGAGTTCCAGGAGCGGTTCTCGATCCCCTCCGCCTCGACGGTGCAGCGCATCGGCATCGGCGACACCGTCGCGGTGAACATCTGGGAAGCCGGGCCGAACGGCCTGTTCTCCAGTTCCGCCGGCAAGAGCAACACCCTGCAGTCCGTGGTGGATGAAACCGGCACGATCTTCGTGCCCTATGTCGGCCGCGTGCGCGCCGCCGGGTCGACGGTCGAGTCCGTCCGCATCGCCATCCAGCAGGCTCTCGCCGACAAGGCTATCCAGCCGCAGGTGCAGGTGGTCGTCTCTTCCAACCTCACCAACAGTGTCGTCGTCTTCGGTGACGTCGGCTCTCCCGGCCGCTTCCCGATCACGCCGAACGGCACGCGGGTGCTCGATCTCGTCGCCCAGGCGGGCGGTTCGAAATTCCCCACCTACGACACCCTGGTGATGCTGAAGCGGGGCAGCCAGACCGGCGCCGTCCTGCTCGACGACCTGTTCGAGATCCCGCAGAACAACGTCTACCTGAAAGCCGACGACACCATCATGGTGGCGAATTTCCCGCGCACCTTCACGGTGTTCGGCGCCGCCCGCGCCACCGAGCTCTTCAAGTTCGATGCCCGGGCCGTCACCCTCGCCGAGGCGCTCGCGCGCGCCGGCGGCCTCGACGACAACACCGCCGATCCCGGCGGCGTCTTCCTGTTCCGCTACGAGACCTCCGCCACCGCCGAAAAGCTGCGCCCTGACAGCAAACTGATCCGGCCGGGCTACCGCGTGCCGGTGGTCTACCGGCTGGACCTCAACAATCCCTCGTCCTTCTTCCTGGCGCGCTTCATCGAGATCCAGGACAAGGACCTCATCTACATCGCGAACAGCCCGACGGTAGACCTCCTGAAGTTCCTCAAGATCGTCCAGGGCGTCACCTCCGCGACGAAGAACGTCGCTGACGCCTGGTACCGACTGGACCGTCTCGGCAACGGCAACTGACGCGCCGCGTCGCCGCCCGTCCTGGTGAGGACGAGCGGCGGCGCGGCCATCCGAGCCTTCACGCCGACGCGCGCAGGTGCAGGGCGACCCGGGCGAAGACCGCCGCGAACATCGCCGGCGTCAGGACGCCGGTGTTCGTATTGTAGCGGCTGCAATGATAGCTGTCGTAGAGCCGCACGCCCGACCCGATCTCGTGCTCCGCCCCGTGGCCGAACGGCACCGCCGCGCGGCGCAGGGCAAGCGCGGAGGCGAGGCTGTCGTGGGCGATGCGGCCGAGCGCGACGACCGCCCTCAGCCGTGGCATGTCGGCGACCGTCGCCGCCAGGAACGGCCGGCAGGTGCGGATCTCGTCGCCCGTCGGCTTGTTTTGCGGCGGCACGCACCGCACCGCATTGGTGATCGCCGTGTCGACGAGCGTCAGGCCGTCGTCCGGCCGCGCGCAATAGTCGCCTCGGGCGAAGCCGTGCGAGGTCAGTGTGGCGTAGAGCAGGTCGCCGGCGTAGTCGCCGGTGAAGGGGCGGCCGGTGCGATTGGCGCCACGCAGCCCCGGCGCCAGCCCGACGACGAGCAGCCGCGCCGTGGCGCTGCCGAACGTCGGCACCGGCGCGTTGAACCAGTCCGGCTCGGTTCGGCGTGCCTCCAAGCGAAACGCCACCAGCCGCGGACAGAGCTGGCAGTCGCGGCCGGGCTCGACGACGCTCACCCGTGCGCTCCGCCCCACAGCGCAGGCATCAGTCGGCGGCCGGCACCGTTTCGCGCGCCTGCCGCTCGAACCGCTCGGCCTGACGGGCGGCGCGCTCGGCCGGGTCGCGGCCGATGCGCGACGACAGCGAGGCCAACTCGATGAAGTGGTCGGCCTGGCGGCGCAGCTCGTCGGCGATCATCGGCGGCTGCGTCGCCAGCGTCGACACGACGCTGACCTTGCGGCCGCGCCGCTGGATCGCCTCGACCAGCGGCCGGAAGTCACCGTCGCCGGAGAACAGCACGATGTGGTCGCACTGCTCGGCGATCTGCATGGCATCGACGACCAGCTCGATGTCCATGTTGCCCTTGATCTTGCGGCGGCCGGCATGGTCGACGAATTCCCGCACCGGCTTCGTCACGACCTTGTAGCCGTTATAGTCGAGCCAATCGATCAAGGGCCGAATCGACGAATATTCCTGATCCTCGACCAGCGCCGTATAATAGTAGGCGCGCAGGAGATAGCCTCTCGACTTGAACTCCTCGAGCAGCCGTTTGTAGTCGATGTCGAAATTCAGCGAGCGTGCGGTGGCGTGAAGATTGGCGCCGTCGATGAAAAGTGCGATCTTCTCTCTAGGGTCAAACATTTTGGCGGTTTCCAGGGGTCCGGAGGCAAATGCACGGGCGGTAACGCGAAAAGATAGGGGTCGGGAGGGCGACGGAAAGCCGTCGCACGACGTCTCGATCGGAGCTTCGCCCCCGCTACTGCTCCCACCGACCGCAACCGCGGACCGCCGTCCGATAACTGGCGCACGACGCGGACCTTGCCATTCTGCTGCGCGCCACCTAAGAGGATTACTCATCCCCCCGAAACGGAGTCAACCGATGGCCCGCGTGACCGTCGAGGATTGCATCGACAAGGTTGAGAACAGGTTCGAGCTCGTGATGCTTGCGAGCCACCGCGCCCGCATGATCGCCAGCGGCTCGGCCCTGACCATCGACCGCGACAACGACAAGAATCCGGTCGTCGCCCTGCGCGAGATCGCCGATTCCACCATCGTCCCGGACGATCTCAAGGAAGACCTCATCCACTCGTTGCAGAAGTACGTCGAGGTCGACGAGCCCGAGCCGGAGCCGGTCGCCGCGATGATCGCCGCCGACGGTGCCGACGACGGCGACATCGCCTTCGACCGCATGTCGGAAGAAGACCTCCTGAAGGGTCTCGAGGGGCTGGTGCCGCCGGAGAAGACGGACGATATCTGACGTCGGGACGCCGCCGCGTTCCTGACGCCTCTCTGCATCGGCCACGGCGCTCGGCGGCGCGCAGAGGGCGTTTCCGGGGATGATGCGCCAGTACGAACTCGTCGAGCGGGTGACGCGCTACAACCCGAACACCGACGAGGCGCTGCTCAACAAGGCGTACGTCTACGCCATGCAGAAGCACGGCACGCAGAAGCGTGCCTCCGGCGACCCCTACATCTCGCACCCGCTCGAGGTCGCCGCGATCCTCACAGATCTGCGCCTCGACGACGCCTCGATCGCCGTCGGTCTGCTGCACGACACCATCGAGGACACCGACGCCACCCGCACCGAGATCGACACCGTCTTCGGCAATGAGATCGGCAAGCTCGTCGACGGCCTCACCAAGATCCGCCGCCTCGATCTCGTCACCCGGCGCGCCAAGCAGGCGGAGAATTTCCGCAAGCTGCTGCTCGCCGTCGCCGACGACGTCCGCGTGCTGCTCGTCAAGCTCGCCGACCGCCTGCACAACATGCGCACGCTGCAGTACGTGGCGCCGGAGAAGCGGGCGGCCGTCGCCGAGGAGACGATGGAAATCTATGCGCCGCTCGCCGGCCGCATGGGCATGCAGGACCTGCGCGACGAGCTCGAAGACCTCGCCTTCCGCAACCTCAATCCCGACGCCTACGCCACCATCTCCGAGCGCCTCGCCCGTCTCGGCGAGCGCAGCCAGGGCCTCAGCGGCGAGATCGAGAGCGAGCTGAAGCGCCGCCTCGTCGAGCGTGGCATCGCCGCCGAGGTCTACGGCCGGCGCAAGCGGCCCTACTCGATCTTCGCCAAGATGCAGCGGAAGTCGGTCGCGTTCGAGCAGCTCTCCGACCTCTACGGCTTCCGCGTGATCGTGCCGCAGCTCGAGGACTGCTACCGGGCGCTCGGCATCGTCCACACGACGTGGCCGAGCGTGCCCGGCCGCTTCAAGGACTACATCTCGACACCGAAGCAGAACGACTACCGCTCGCTCCACACCACCGTCGTCGGCCCGAGCCGGCAGCGCGTCGAGCTGCAGATCCGCACCGCCGAGATGAACCGCGTCGCCGAATACGGCATCGCCGCCCACGCCCTCTACAAGGACGGCGAGACGGGTGGGCGCAACATCGCCCGGCTCACCCAGGAGAGCCGCGCCTACGGCTGGCTGCGCCGCACCATCGACATGCTGAGCGAGGGCGACACCCCGGAGGAGTTCCTCGAGCACACCAAGCTCGAGCTCTTCCACGACCAGGTGTTCTGCTTCACGCCGAAGGGCATGCTGATCGCGCTGCCGCGCGGCGCCACTGCCATCGACTTCGCCTACGCCGTCCACACCGACGTCGGCAACACCTGCGTCGGCGCCAAGATCAACGGGCGCATCATGCCGCTCGTCACCGAGCTCGCCAACGGCGATGAGGTCGAGATCATCCGCTCGAAGGCGCAGACGCCGCCGGCGGCGTGGGAATCGATCGCCGTCACCGGCAAGGCGAAGTCGGCGATCCGCCGCGCCACCCGCGAGGCGGTGCGCCGCCAGTATGGCGGTCTCGGCCGCCATATCCTCGAGCGCGCCTTCGAGCGGGCCGGCAAGCCGTTCGCGCTCGAAGCCCTCGAGCCGGCGCTGCAGCGCCTCGGCCAGCCCTCGGTCCTCGACCTGCTCACCGCCGTCGGCCGAGGCGAGGCGCGCTCCGAGGACGTTCTGCGCGCCGTCGACCCGGACGCCGCCGGCAACGGCGCGAATGGCGCGCGCCGCCCGCCGCCGCCGCGCCGCCGCTCGACCACGGAGCGTCCGTCGATCCCGATCCGCGGCCTCAAGGGCGACCTGCCGGTGCGCTTCGCCCCGAACGGCGGCGCGCTGCCGGGCGACCGCATCGTCGGCATCCTGACGCCGGGGGAGGGGGTCACCATCTACCCGATCCAGTCGCCCGCCCTGAAGGCCTTCGACGACGAACCCGACCGCTGGGTCGACGTGCGCTGGGACGTCGAGCCCGACGCCGACGAGCGCTTCCCGGCGCAGATCGTCGTCGAATCGATCAACGAGCCCGGCTCGCTCGCCGGCATCGCCCAGGTGATCGGCGAGAACGACGGCAACATCGACAACATCAAGATGATCCGGAAGGGCGAGGATGCCCACGAGATGGCGATCGACCTCGAGGTCTTCGACCTGAAGCACCTCAACCGCATCATCGCGCAATTGCGCGCCCGCCCGACCGTGTCGACCGTGTCGCGCGTGAACGGCTGACGGTCCAAGGACGAGAGAGGGCACATGACGCGTGACGAGGTGATCGACGTGTTCCGCGAGTGCGGCGCCGTGCTCGAGGGCCACTTCATCCTGAGCTCCGGGCTGCGCAGCCCCGTGTTCCTGCAGAAGGCCCGGGTGTTCATGTACCCGCACCAGACTGAGAAGCTCTGCCGGGCGCTCGCCGACAAGATCCGCGCCGCCGTCCCCGGCCGCATCGACTACGTCGTCTCGCCGGCGCTCGGCGGCCTCATCCCCGGCTACGAGACCGCCCGCCACCTCGGCATTCCCGCGGTCTGGGTGGAGCGCGAGGTTGGCGAGTTCCGCCTGCGCCGCTTCGAGATCGAGCCCGGCGCCCGCGTCGTCATCGTCGAGGACATCGTCACCACCGGCCTGTCGAGCCGGGAGACGGTCGCCGCCATCACCGCGCTCGGAGCCGAGGTGGCCGCCTGCGCCTGCCTGATCGACCGCTCCGCCGGCGAGGCCGACGTCGGCGTGCCGCTCGTCGCGCTGTGCGAGTACAAGGTGCCTGCCTATGCCGCCGACGCGCTGCCGCCCGAGCTCGCCGCCATCCCGGCGGTGAAGCCCGGCAGCCGCGGCCTCGCCTGAGGCTCGGACCATGATCATCGGCATCGGCACCGACCTCATCGACATCCGCCGCGTCGAGAAGACGCTCGCCCGCTTCGGCGAGCGCTTCGCCAACCGCGTCTTCACCGAGGTGGAGCGGGCGAAGTCCGACCCCCGCGCCACCCGCGCCGCCTCCTATGCCAAGCGCTTCGCCGCCAAGGAGGCGTGCTCGAAGGCGCTCGGCTCCGGCATCCGCATGGGCGTCGCCTGGCGCGAGATGGGCGTCGTCAACGAGAAGAGCGGCAAGCCGACGCTGGTGCTCGCCGGCGGTGCCGCGGCGCGGCTCGCGGCGATGACGCCGCCCGGCTTCGTCGCCCGCATCGATCTGACGATGACCGACGACTGGCCGATGGCCCAGGCCTTCGTCGTCATCTCCGCCTGGCCCGCCGACTGGGTACGCCCGGCCTGACCGGGCCTGCGGACGGACCTGGGACGTCCGCCCGCACGGCCGCGGCAGGATTGATGGCGACCGCCCGCGCGTTGCGCCGGCGGCGGCGAGCCTCTATCTAGGCCTCACCCGACGGCGCGCCCCCCAGGCCCGGTGCTCCGCGACATCCAAAGAGAGCGAGACGGTGGTGGCGAGCGACAAGGCGGAGAGCGTGAAGGCGGGCAAGCAGGGCGGCTTCTCCGAGATCGTCAAGGTCGTCGTGCAGGCGCTGCTGCTGGCACTGGTGATCCGCACATTCCTGTTCCAGCCGTTCAACATCCCCTCCGGGTCGATGATGAACACGCTCCTGATCGGCGACTACCTGTTCGTTTCGAAGTACTCCTACGGCTACAGCCGCTACTCGTTCCCGTTCGGCATCGTGCCGTTCTCGGGCCGTGTCTGGGCGGCCGAGCCGGAGCGCGGCGACATCGTCGTCTTCAAGCTGCCGACCGACAATTCGACCGACTACATCAAGCGCGTCGTCGGCCTACCGGGCGATTCCATCCAGATGATCGGTGGCGTCCTGCACATCAACGGCACGGCGGTGAAGCGCGAGCGCATCGCCGATTTCGTCGAGGTCGACCAGTACGGCGTCGAGAGCCGGACCGCGCGCTTCCGCGAGACGCTGCCGAACGGCGTTTCCTACGACACCCTCGAGTACGGCAGCGGCGACCTCTACGACGACACGCCGGTCTACAAGGTTCCCGCCAGCCACTATTTCATGATGGGCGACAACCGCGACAACTCGAAGGACAGCCGCTACCTCGACGGCGTCGGCTACGTCCCCTTCGAGAACCTCGTCGGCAAGGCGCAGGTGATCTTCTTCTCCGTCGGCGAGGGAGAGCCGCTGTGGAAGGTCTGGCTGTGGCCGTGGACGGTGCGCTGGAACCGCATCTTCGACCCGCTTTGAGCGCGAGCGGCGGAGCGCCGGAGGCGCCGCCGGTCCGGGCGGCTCTTGAGGCGAGGCTCGGCCACGCCTTCGCTGATCCGGCGCTGCTCGACCTGGCGCTGACCCACGCGAGCGCCGCCGATGTCGGCGACGTCGCCCGCGACAGCTACCAGCGCCTCGAGTTTCTCGGTGATCGTGTCCTCGGTCTCGCCGTCGCGACCATGCTCCTGGAGGCCTTCCCGTCCGCCGACGAGGGTGAACTCGCTCGTCGTCTCAACCATCTCGTGCGCCGCGAGACCTGCGCCGAGGTAGCGATCGAGCTCGGCCTCGACCGCGCCATCCGCATCGGTGCCGGGGAAGCCCAGGCCGGCGGTCGCCGCAAGACGGCGATCCTCGGCGACGTCTGCGAATCCGTGCTCGCGGCGGTCTATCTCGACGGTGGCCTGGCGGCGGCGGCCGCCCTCGTCGATCGCTACTGGCGCCCGCGCATGCTCGGCTTCCTCGCCGCGCGGCGCGACGCCAAGACGACGCTGCAGGAATGGGCCCAGGGGCGCAGCCTGTCCGCGCCCGTCTACCAGGCGGTTGGTCGTATCGGCCCCGATCATGCGCCGCGCTTCACGATTGTGGTGCGCGTCGACGGGCTGGACCCGGCCGAGGGGCTGGGTCGCTCGAAACGCGAGGCCGAGCAGGGCGCCGCCACCGCCCTTCTGGTGCGCGAAGGCATCTGGCCCCCGACGGAGGCACCCGAGTGACTGACGACAACGTTCCGGACGACGACACCGCCGCCCCGCCGGCCACCCGCTGCGGCTTCGTCGCCCTGATCGGGGCGCCGAACGCCGGCAAGTCCACCCTCGTCAACGCCCTCGTCGGCACCAAGGTGTCGATCGTCACCCACAAGGTGCAGACGACCCGGGCGCTGGTGCGCGGCATTGCGCTCGAAGGGGCGGCGCAGATCGTCTTCGTCGACACGCCCGGCATCTTCCGGCCGCGGCGCCGGCTCGACCGGGCGATGGTGACGACCGCCTGGGGCGGCGCCAAGGACGCCGACGTCGTCGCCGTGCTGATCGATGCCCGCAAGGGCATCGACGACGAGGCGGCGGCCCTGTTCGACGTCCTCGCCGAGGTCAAGCTGCCGAAGCTCCTCGTGCTGAACAAGATCGACCTCGTCCGCCGCGACTCGCTGCTGGCGCTCGCCGCAGATGCGAACGCCCGGATCCCGTTCGAGCGCACCTTCATGGTGTCGGCTCTCACCGGCGACGGCCTGAAGGACTTCCTTGCCTATCTCTCTGGTGTCGTCCCAGCCGGTCCGTGGCTCTACCCCGAGGACCAGGTCTCCGACATCCCGCTCCGCCAACTCGCCGCCGAGGTGACGCGCGAGAAGCTGATGATGCGCCTGCACGACGAACTGCCCTACGAGGCGCACGTCGAAACCGAGCAGTGGAAGGAGCTGCGCGGCGGCTCCGTCCGCATCGAGCAGACGATCTATGTCGAGCGCGACAGCCAGAAGAAGATCGTCATCGGCGAGGGCGGCGAGACCATCAAGGCGATCTCCTCGGCGGCCCGGCAGGAGATCACCGCGATCGTCGAGCGCCCGGTCCATCTCTTCCTGTTCGTCAAGGTCCGCGGCGCCTGGGCCGACGATCCCGAGCGATACCGCGAGATGGGTCTCGACTTCCACGACTGAGGGCGGCGGGACTTGTCGTCCCGCCAGCTTTCAGGCATCGGCGAAGGCGATCGGATACTCGACGGTCCCGCTTTCGCCGGACAGGGCGCCGGGGACGATCTCGACGGCCTGTAAGACGTCGCCGGCATATCGGCTGGAGAACACCCGGGCACGGGCCGCGGAGAAGCCGAAGCGGCGATAGTAGCGCGGATCGCCCACGACCAGCACCGCCTCGGCCCCGTCATCCGCCGCGCGATCGAGCGCCGCGCTCACAAGGCGGCTGCCGATGCCGAGACCCTGATGTGTCGGCCGGACGGCGACCGGGGCGAGGGCCAGAACCGGGACGCTCCGCCCGTCGATCCTGGCATCGACCCGGCTCAGCATCGCATGGCCCACGACGAGACCCCCGACGTCCGCAACCAGCGAGGCGACGCTCGCCTGCGAGTTTTCGAGCCGGCGTACCATCCGGGCTTCGTCTTCGCGGGCGAAGGCGCGGATGAGGGTGTCGGCGATCGCGCCTTCGTCCCTCTTTTCCGCGGCCCGAACCCGCACCTCCCCCGAGGACATGTGGCGTTGCCTCTTGCTTCCGACATCGCCATACTTGTACCAAAGATGAAGAGCGGCGCTCAACCATAAATTGTGCCGATTGAACCGGTGGCGAAGCGGGGAACAGGGTGATGGACTCGACCGGCGACCGGCGCATGTCGCCGGCCGCAACCAGTGCCGTGCGTAATGGCACGCCACGGCCGCCGTCGCCGACGGTGCGGACATGAGCGGCGTCCGCGCTGCCGTTGCGACGAGCCTTCGGACGCGGGTCTTCCTGCTGATCGTCGCGGTGTTCGTGGCGGTCTCGGTGCCGGCCTACGTCGCCTTCGACTGGATCATCGGCAAGACGACGATGACGCTCGGCTCGCTCTTCGCCGAGAAGCAGATCCTGTTCGACCGCTACCGTGGCCTCGAGACCTTGTTGCGCGAGGCTTCCCTCGCCGAGACACTCGCGCGGTCGCCGGCGATCATCGCCTGGGCGCAGAACGAGACCGATCCCGCCGTCGGGGCGCGCGGCCTCGCCGAGCTCGAGCACTACCGCCAGGCTTTCGCCGACGGCAGCGTCTTCCTCGTCGTCGACGGCTCCGGCAACTACTACTTCAACGACCGCGACGGCACGTTCACCGGCCAGGAACTCCGCTACCGCGTCGACCGCGCCAACCCGCGCGACGGCTGGTACTTCACCACCATCGCCCGCGAGCCGACCTGCCAGCTCAATGTCGACCACGACGACAACATCGGCGTCACAAAGGTCTGGGTGAACTGCCTCGTCCGCGTCGAGAACAAGGTGCTCGGCGTCGTCGGCACCGGCATCGACCTCACCGCCTTCATCCGGGACGTCGTCGCCATTCCCCAGAAGGGCGTGCAGAGCCTGTTCGTCGACGAGAGCGGTGCCATCCAGGCCCACCGCGACCCGGACATGGTCGACTTCCACAGCCTGACGAAGGACACCAAGGCGAAGAAGACGATCTTCCTAGAGGTCGACGACGAGACCGACCGGCAGACGCTCGCGGCGATGATGGCCGACGTGAAGAGCGGCCGGGTCCCGGTGCGCTCGGCTTTCCTCACGATCGACGGCGAGCCGATGCTGGCCGGCGTCGGCTATCTCGGCGAGATCGGCTGGTTCAACGTCACCCTGATGGACATCGACGAGATCATCGACCGGCGGCTGTTCCTGCCGGTCGGCGTGCTCCTCGCCGTCATGCTCGCCGTCGCCGCCGTTCTCGTCACCCTGCTCTTCAAGCGCCAGGTCCTCGACCGGCTGGCGAGGCTCGAGGCGGGTGTGCGCCAGTTGCGCGCCGGCGATCTGCCCGCCGCGCCCCCCGACGGCGGACGCGACGAGATCGGCCGCCTGTCCGAGGCGTTCGTGGCGATGGCGACGGCGGTCATCGACCAGAAGAAGACGCTCGAGCGCATGGTCGAGGAGCGCACCGAACAGCTCGAGCGCCTCGCCAACCTCGATCCGCTGACCGACGTGCTGAACCGTCGCGGCTTCGAGCAGGCCGTCGAGGCGGAGCGTTCCTGGGCCGGCCGCAACGGCACCGACCTCGGATTGCTGCTGGTCGATCTCGACGCCCTGAAGGAGATCAACGACAGCCGCGGCCACCCTGCCGGCGACCGCGTGCTGATGGAGGTGGCGCGCCGCATCACCCGCTCAATGCGCCGCCAGGACATCTGCGGGCGCTGGGGCGGCGACGAGTTCGTGGTGTTGGTCTCCGAGTGCGACGAGTTCGCGCTCTCCCGCTTCGCCGAGCGTCTGCTGGTGGCGGTGCGGCGCACGCCGATCGAGTTCGACGACGGCAGTGTCGCCACCGTCACCGTCAGCATTGGCGCCTGCATGGTCGACATCACCCGCAGCGTCGAAATCTCCGCCGCCAAGGCCGACGCCGCCCTCTACACCGCCAAGTCGGGCGGCCGGAACCGCCTCGTCATGTACGATCCGGTCCGGCACGCGCTGCAGCGGCAGGCCGAGGCGCCGGCGCCCTGAGGGCGCCGCCGCCGTCGCCGGGCGGCCGCGCTCCGGCCGCATTGCCCGCAGGCCGCCGGTCGGCGCGCGGCGCGACGTCGTAGCGGCCGCGGTAGGCGCGCGACAGCGCCGACGCCGACGAGAAGCCGGATGCGACCGCGATCTCCGCCACCGTCATGCCCGTCTGCTGCACGAGCTGGCGCGCCCGCGCGAGCCGCAGCCCGAGATAGTGGTGCCCCGGCGTCGTGCCGAGATGGTCTCGGAACAGCCGCTCCAGCTGCCGCGCCGTGATGCCGAGGCGCGCCGCAAGCGCCTGCGTCGCCACCGGCCGCTCCAGCGCCGCCTCCATCATCGCCACCGCCCCCACCACCTTGCCGTTGCCGGTGCCGAGGCGGCTTGCGAGCGGCATCCGCTGCGCCGAGGCGCGGTCGCGGATGCGGTCGTGGATGAACTGTTCCGACACCGCGACCGCAAGCGCCTCGCCATGCTTCAGGCGGATCATCTCGAGCATCATGTCGAGCGCCGCGGTGCCGCCGGCGCACGTCACCACCCGCCCGGCGATCTCGTAGAGCTCCTCCGACACCGCGATCCCCGGGAACTCCTCGCGGAAGCCCGGCACCGCCTCCCAGTGCATCGTCACCCGCACCCCGTCCAGCAGCCCGGCGCGGGCGAGGAAGTGGGCGCCGGTGTCCACCGCCACCATCGTCACGCCACTGCGCGCGATGCGCCGCAGCGCCGCGAGCAATGGCTTCGTCTCGAACAGCTGCGGGTCGAAGCTCGGGCAGACGACCAGCGTCGGCACGCCGGCGAAGGCGTCGAGGGCCGCGTCGACGACGATCGGCAGCCCGTTCGACGCCGGCACCGGCGCCCCGTCGGGCGAATAGAGCCGCCACGAGAACAGCGTCCGCCCGGTGAGCCGGTTGGCGACCCGCAAGGGTTCGATCGCCGAGGCGACCGCCATCATCGAGAAGCGCGGCACCAGCAGGAAGCCGATCGGCTCCGGCCCGTCCCCCTCGTAAGGCTGAAACATCCCGCGGCCCCCCGCCGCCCACCGCACCGGTCCGACAGATTGCGACGCTCGTGTCGGTTTCTGCAAGCCGGCCGGCGATTCGCTCAGCCGGCGCCGACCTCGCGGTCCAGCACGCGGATGCGCGACAGCAGTTCGTCGCGGTCGAGGTAGCAGCCCTGGAAGTGGCGGTGGCCGGAGGTCGGGTCGAATTCGGCGCGGGCGTGCAGCACCCGGCGATTGTCGAAGGTCCACATCTCGCCGGCGTCGAGCCGCGTCTCCACCAGGAAGCGCGGGTCGGTGGTGAGCTGGCAGAAGCGCCGATAGGCGCGGTAGAACGGCCGCATCTCGCCCGGCGCGAGGTCGAACGGCGCGCGCAGGAAGTTCGCCACGCGCACCTCCGAGACCTCGCCTTGCGTGTCGAGCCCGATCACCGGCGCGCGGCAGCGATAGTCGGAGCGCCGCGCCTTGTTGCGGAACTCGACCGGCGTCGTCGCCAGGATCTCGAACAGCGCCCGGTCCTCGTCGCGCAGCGCCTCCGCCACCGCGAACCCGTCGACGAACTGGCTCTCGCCGCCGGTGGCATCGTTGACGAGGCAGTGCAGGAACTGCACGCCCGGCTGCAGCTCGCGGGTCGGCAGGTCG
>CAMDHY010000066.1 GCA_945898215.1 Pseudoxanthobacter soli DSM 19599
CCCCCCGCCACCGTCCTCGTCATAGACCCGGTAGAACACGCCGGAATCGCGCAGGGAGCGGTCGGCGACGGCGAAGCGCCGGACGAGTTCTTCGCGCGGCAGCTCGCCGAGGCCGGCGATCAGGCGCTGCCAGTGCGGCCGCACGCGGCCGTCGGCCTCCACCATCTCGTCGTAGATGCCCGGCAGCGGGCGATAGCCGGCGACGAGGCTCTCGCCCGCCTTCGGCTTCGTCTTTCGCGCCGCCTCTGCCCGCATCGGTCTTCCTTCGCCGCCGCCGTGCCGGTCACACCCAGCCTGGCCGCCTGAGGTCGAGTGTCGCCGGGAATTCGCCGGCCCGCTCCTCGAGCGGCACCCTCACCGGACCCGGAGCGTGCCCGTGGTTCTGGAAACGGGCAAGCCGGCGGGCCTCCGCCTCGTAGGAATTGACGGGAAAAGTCTCGTAGTTGCGGCCGCCCGGGTGGGCGACGTGGTAGACGCAGCCGCCGAGCGAGCGGCCGTTCCAGCCGTCGATGATCTCGAAGGTCAGCGGCGCCTGCACCGGCAGCGTCGGGTGGAAGCCCGACGGCGGCTGCCACGCCTTGAAGCGGACGCCGCCGACGAAGACGTCGCTGCGGTCGGTCGCCAGCATCGGCACGCGCCGGCCGGTGCAGGCGATGACATGCCGGCCGGGGACAAACCCGGTCGCCTTCACCTGCAGGCGCTCGACGGAACTGTCGACGTAGCGGACCGTGCCGCCGATCGCCCCCTCCTCGCCGAGCACGTGCCACGGCTCCAGCGCCTGGCGGATCTCGATCTCGACGCCGCCGTGCTCGACGCGCCCGAAGAACGGGAAGCGGAACTCGCGCTGCGCCTCGAACCACACCGGGTCGACCGGGTAGCCGGCACGCTGGAGGTCGCCGAGGACGTCGAGAAAGTCGGTCCAGACGAAGTGCGGCAGCATGAAGCGGTCGTGCAGCGTCGTGCCCCAGCGCACCAGCGACCCGCGCTGCGGCTCGCGCCAGAACCAGGCGATCAGCGCCCGCACGAGCAGCTGCTGGGCGAGGCTCATGCGGGCGTCCGGCGGCATCTCGAAGGAGCGGAACTCGACGAGGCCGAGACGGCCGGTGGCGCTGTCGGGCGAGAACAGCTTGTCGATGCAGATCTCCGAGCGGTGGGTGTTGCCGGCGACGTCGACGAGGATGTTGCGTAACAGCCGGTCGACCAGCCACGGCGGCGGGGCCACGCCCTCGCCCGGCGCCGGCACGTTCGCCATGGCGATCTCGAGCTCGTAGAGGGCGTCGTGGCGGGCCTCGTCCATGCGCGGCGCCTGGCTCGTCGGGCCGATGAACAGCCCCGAGAACAGGTAGGACAGCGACGGGTGGCGCTGCCAGTAGGTGACGAGGCTCCTGAGCAGGTCCGGCCGGCGCAGGAACGGGCTGTCGGAGGGTGTCGCGCCGCCGATGACGACGTGGTTGCCGCCGCCGGTGCCGGTGTGGCGCCCGTCGACCATGAACTTTTCGGTGCCGAGGCGGGTGTGGCGGGCGTCCGAGTAGAGCCCGGTGGTGATGTCGACGGCCTCGCGCCAGCTCTTTGCCGGGTGGACGTTGACCTCGATGACGCCCGGGTCCGGGGCGACGCGGATGACGTCGACGCGCGGGTCAGGCGGCGGCGGATAGCCCTCGATCTGCAGGGGCAGGCCGAGCTCGCGGGCGGTCTCCTCGACGACGACGAGGAGTTCCAGATAGTCCTCGAACCAGGCGACCGGCGGCATGAACACGCAGAGCTTGCCGTCGCGCACCTCCGTCGTCATCGCCGTGCGGACGACGGAGCCGAAGGTCAGGCGCTGCAGCACGTCCGGCCGTGGGCCGTCGACGCTGGTGCGCTCATAGGCCTGGGCGAGTTCGTCAGGATCGGGGAGGCCCTGGCGCTCGGCGAACGGGTCGGCCTGGTGGACGTGCGGATATTGCGCCGGCGGCACCCACGGCAGGGCAGCGAGCGGCAGCCGGAAGCCGGCGGGCGAGTCGCCCGGCACCAGGAAGATGCGGCCGCGGCGCAGCGCCCAGCGCTCGCTCACCCAGCCGGCGCCGGCTTCGGCGTTCCAGCGCTGCACCGGCAGCACGTAGCTGCTCGGCCGCGTCAGGCCGCGCTCGAAGACGCGCATGATGCGCGCCCGCTCCTCCGCGCTCTCGAGCTTCGGATTGGAGACGTCGACGTTCTCCGGCAGCTCGCCTTCCTTGAGGAGCCAGTGGCCGGGATCCTCGAAGGCGGGCTGGGCGTAGTCGGGCTCGAAGCCGAGCCGCTCGGCGACGCCGGAGAGCAGCCGCTGGGCATCCTCGCCGGTGGCCGCAGCCGAGGTCTCGCGGGCGATCAGTGCCTCGTCGCGCCAGATCGGCTTGCCGTCCTTGCGCCAGTAGAGCGAGAACGTCCAGCGCGGCAGCGTCTCGCCCGGGTACCACTTGCCCTGGCCGTAGTGCAGCATGCCTCCGGGGGCGAAGCGGTCGCGCAGGCGACGGATGAGCTCGTCGGCGATCTTGCGCTTCGACGGCCCCACCGCCGCGGTGTTCCACTCCGCCGCCTCGTAGTCGTCGATCGACACGAAGGTCGGCTCGCCGCCCATGGTCAAGCGGACGTCCTGGGCCTTGAGGTCGGCGTCGACCTTCTCGCCGAGCGCGTCGAGGGCGGCCCACGATTCGTCGGAGAACGGCAGGGTGACGCGCGGCGCCTCGTGCAGGCGCGCGACCGTCATCTCGAAGCCGAACGTCACCTCGGCCGGCTCGACGAGGCCGATGAGCGGCGCCGCGGAGCGATAGTGCGGCGTTGCGGCGAGCGGCAGGTGGCCCTCGCCGGCAAACAGGCCGGAGGTCGGGTCGAGGCCGATCCAGCCGGCGCCGGGAATGTAGACCTCGCACCAGGCGTGCAGGTCGGTGAAATCGTGGTCGGTGCCGGACGGGCCGTCGAGGGCGGCGACGTCCGGCTTCAGCTGGATCAGGTAGCCCGAGACGAAGCGGGCGGCGAGGCCGAGGCGGCGCAAAAGCTGCACGAGCAGCCAGCCGGTGTCGCGGCACGAACCCGACTTCAGCGCCAGCGTCTCCTCCGGCGTCTGCACGCCGGGCTCGAGGCGGACGATGTAGCCGACCTCGCCCTTCAGAAGCTGGTTCAGCTCGACCAGCGCGTCGACGGTCGGGCGCGGCTCCCGCGAGATGGACGCCACCAGCGCGTCGAGGAGCGGCGTCGACGGCTCTGTGACGAGATAGGGCGCGAGCTCGACGGCGAGCTCGTCCGGATAGGCGAACGGAAACTTGTCCGCATAGTCCTCGATGAAGAAGTCGAACGGATTGTAGACCGCGAGCTCGGCGTGCAGGTCGACCTCGATGGCGAACTCCGTCGTCTTTTCCGGAAAGACGAAGCGGGCGAGCCAGTTGCCGAACGGGTCCTGCTGCCAGTTGACGAAGTGCTCGGCCGGCGTGACCTTCAGGGAATAGGCGGTCACCGGGGTGCGGCAGTGCGGCGCCGGTCTCAGCCTGACGGTCTGCGGACCGAGCATGACGGGCCGGTCGTAGGAATAGCGCGTGACGTGATGGAGGGCGGCAATGATCGCCATCTGTCGCAACCTGGAAGTTTCGGCCGGTCCGGTCGGGAGGTGCCGGAGCGAGCCCTTGCCGCGACGTTAGCGGGGGGCGTGCCCTTGGGAAGCGTTTCCCACCGCGGTGCGGCATCGCCCCTGACAGCTGGTGGATTCACCCGCCCAGTGAGCAGCGCACATCAAGCCGCGAGACGATCGTCATTTGGCTCGGCAAACAGTTTCTTGATGAGATTCCAATCGTCTGCATGGAGGCCCGGCGAAGTCGCCCACCGCGCCCGGTTGCGCTGCGCCATCGAATTGAGTTGCGTACATCGGGAAAGTGCGGAATCGATCCCATGGTCGAGCCCACCGGGATCGCCGCGACGGCGGACGGGGGCGTGGACTGGCGAAGGGGCGGCCGGCGCGCGAGGGCGCAGCGCGGGCGCTCTCGCACGCCGGTAAAAGGTTACCGTTCCACCGCCGGTCGGTGGACGAGGGAGGGAATGGAAATGCAGTTGATGAAGACCCTGCTCGCGGGCACCGTGCTCGCTCTCACCGTCGGCGGCGCCGCCATCGCCCAGGACAAGCCGGTCGTCGGCGTCAGCTGGTCGAACTTCCAGGAAGAGCGCTGGAAGACCGACGAGGCGGCGATCAAGGCGGCGCTCGAGGCCGCCGGCGCGTCCTACATCTCGGCCGATGCGCAGTCGTCCGCCGCCAAGCAGCTCACCGACGTCGAGAGCCTGATCTCGCAGGGCGCCACCGCGCTCATCATCCTCGCCCAGGATTCCGACGCCATCGCGCCGGCGATCGCCAAGGCCGAGGCCGAGGGCATCCCGGTGGTCGGCTACGACCGCCTGATCGAGATCCCGTCCGCCTACTACATCACCTTCGACAACAAGGAAGTCGGACGGATGCAGGCGCGCGAAGTGTTCAAGGTCGCGCCCGAGGGCAACTACGTCTTCATCAAGGGCTCGTCGGCCGATCCGAACGCCGACTTCCTGTTCTCCGGCCAGATGGAGGTCCTGAAGGACGCCATCGACAGCGGCAAGGTGAAGAACGTCGGCGAGGCCTACACCGACGCCTGGCTGCCCGCCAACGCCCAGAAGAACATGGAGCAGTTCCTGACCGCCAACAACAACGACGTCGACGCGGTCGTCGCCTCCAACGACGGCACCGCTGGCGGCGCCATCGCGGCGCTGTCCGGCCAGGGTCTCGCCGGCACGGTGCCGGTCTCCGGCCAGGACGGCGACTTCGCGGCGCTGAACCGCGTTGCGCTCGGCACCCAGACGGTGTCGGTGTGGAAGGACGCCCGCGAGCTCGGCAAGAAGGCCGCCGAGATCGCCGTCGAGCTCTCCAAGGGCACGGCGGTCGACAAGGTTCCGGGCACGGTCTCCTTCAACGGCGGCCCGAAGGGCGTCGCCATGAACGCGACCTTCCTCGCCCCCGTGCCGATCACCAAGGACAACCTCGGCACGGTCATCGAGGCCGGCTGGGTGCCCAAGGAGACCGTCTGCCAGGGCGTCGCAGCCGGCACGGTCGCCGCCTGCAACTGAGCAGAGCCACAAGCGGAGGGGGCGCGTCGCGCCCTCTCCGTCCGCCCCTCCGCCGATCGTTGTCTTCCTGCACATCGTCCCCCGGCTTTCGCCGCCGCATGCGGTTGACGAGAGGCAGAGGCGGCCCGATGCTCGCAGGAACATGAGCGGCCGGGCCGATGTCGTCTGCCGCCAGTCCGAGTCCAGGGGGTCGTCCATGAGCGAACGCGCCGTCGGCGTCCCAGCCGCGTCCTCGCCGCCGCAGCAGCCGTCACGCTCGATCCTGCAGGCGCTCGAGATCGACGTCCGCTTCCTCGGCATGATCGCGGCGCTCGCCGTCATCTGGATCGGCTTCCACATCCTGTCGGGCGGCACCTTCCTGACGCCGCGCAACCTGTGGAACCTGTCGGTGCAGACCGCCTCGGTGGCGGTAATGGCGACCGGCATGGTGCTCGTCATCGTGACGCGCCACATCGACCTGTCGGTCGGCTCCATCCTCGGCGTCACCGGCATGATCATGGCCGTCGTGCAGGTGAACTACCTGACGCCCACCTTCGGCTTCAACAATCCCGCCGTGTGGGCGCTGACGCTCCTCATCGGCCTGTTCTTCGGCGCCCTGATCGGCGGCCTGCAGGGCTTCGTCATCGCCTATCTCGGCGTGCCGGCCTTCATCGTCACGCTGGGCGGCCTGCTGGTGTGGCGCGGCGCGGCCTGGTGGATCGCCTCCGGCAAGACGATCCCGCTCACCGACGACAACTTCAAGCTGATCGGCGGTGGCGCCGACGGCTCGATCGGCTCGACCTGGAGCTGGGTGATCGGCATCGTCGCCTGCGTGTGCATCGTCGCCGCCGCCCTCAACGCCCGCCGCCAGCGCCAGCGCTTCCACTTCCCGCTGAAGCCGGCATGGGCGGAGGTCGTGACCGTGGCGGTCGGCTGCCTCGTCGTCGTCGCCGCCACCATGGTCATCAACGCCTACATGATGCCGGCAGCCCTCGCCCGCCGCTACGCCGAGGCCCACGGCATCGCGGTGCCGGACGGCGGCCTGCTGCAGATCCCGTTCGGCTGGGCGATCCCGGTGCTGATCGCCGTCGGCGTCGGCATCGCCATGACCTTCCTGACCAAGCGCACCCGCTTCGGCCGCTACGTCTTCGCCATCGGCGGCAACCCGGAGGCGGCCGAGCTCGCCGGCATCAACACCCGCCGGGTGACGATGACGATCTTCGCCCTGATGGGCATGCTGGCGGCGCTGGGCGCGGCGATCTCCACCGCCCGCCTCACCTCGGCGACGAACGCCCAGGGCACCCTCGACGAGCTCTACGTCATCGCCGCCGCGGTGATCGGCGGCACCTCGCTCGCCGGCGGCGCCGGCACGGTGGCCGGCGCCATGCTCGGCGCCCTCGTCATGCAGAGCCTGCAGTCGGGAATGGTGCTGCTCGGCTTCGACACGCCGCTGCAGAACATCGTCGTCGGCATCGTGCTGGTGGTCGCGGTCGGTCTCGACACCGTCTACCGCAAGCGCTTCAAGTGACCGGGAGAACCGCGCGATGAGCACCCGAACCGGCACACCGCTCGTCGAGATGCGCGACATCTCGATCTCGTTCGGCGGCATCCGCGCCGTCGACCGCGTCAGTGTCGACCTCTATCCCGGCGAGGTCGTCGGCGTGCTCGGCCACAACGGCGCCGGCAAGTCGACGCTGATCAAGATCCTGTCGGGGGCCTACCGCTCCGACACCGGCGAGATCTTCGTCGGCGGCCAGAAGGCCGACATCGGCACGCCGCGCGACGCCAAGCGCTACGGCATCGAGACGATCTACCAGACGCTGGCGCTCGCCGACAACGTCGACGCCGCCGCCAACCTCTTCCTCGGCCGCGAGCTCCTGACCGCCTGGGGAACCCTCGACGACGTCGCCATGGAGGCGGCGACGCGCGAGGTGATGGGGCGCCTCAACCCGAACTTCCGCAAGTTCAAGGAGCCCGTGCGCTCGCTCTCCGGCGGCCAGCGGCAGTCGGTGGCGATCGCCCGCGCCATCCACTTCAACGCCAAGATCCTGATCATGGACGAGCCGACGGCGGCGCTCGGCCCCCAGGAGACGGCGCAGGTCGGCGAGCTCATCAAGCAGTTGAAGGCCGAGGGCATCGGCATCTTCCTGATCAGCCACGACCTGCACGATGTCTTCGACCTCGCCGACCGTGTGTTCGTGATGAAGAACGGCAAGCTCGTCGGCTCGGCGCTGACGAGCGACGTCACCCAGGACGAGGTCCTCGGCATGATCATCCTCGGCAAGTGCCCCCCCGGCGCCATCCGCGGCCCGGGCGCCCTGACCGACGCCGAAATGGCGCTGTGAGCGGGGCCGCCTACCCACCCTACCCCAGCCGCGCGAACCAGTCCTCGAGCGGTTCCGGGGCGGCGACGAGGTAGCCTTGCAGTCGGTCGACGCCGGCCTGGCGCAGGAATTCGGCGTCGGCCTGCGAGGCGACCATCTCGGCCACCAGCGTCAGCTTCATCGCCTTCGCGACGTCGACCGTCGCCCGCACGATCGCCTGGTTGATGCGGTCGTCGGCGACGCCGCCGACGAACGAACCGTCGAGCTTGACCATGTCGACCTCGAGCAGGCGGAGATAGTCGAACGAGCTCATGCCCTTGCCGAAATCGTCCAGCGCGATGCGGGCACCGAGCTGGCGCACGCCGCCGACGAAGCTGCGCGCCACCGGCAGATCGAGGATCGCCGCGGTCTCGGTGATCTCGAAGACGATGCGGCCCATGTCGATGCCGTGTTCCACCGCCGACGCCCGCACGTGCTCGAAGAAGTCGCGGTCGGAGAGGGTCGAGCCGGTGACGTTGATGTGGACGTCGAGCCCGCAGGTCGCCCCCCTGGCGTCGCCGAAGCGGGCGAGCGCCTCGAAGGTGCAGCCGACCACCGCCCGGTCGAGGCGCCGCACGAGGCCGTGACGCTCGGCGGCCGGCAGGAAGACGCCCGGCATCATCATCCGCCCGCTGCGGTCGCGCAGCCGCGCCAGGATCTCGATGCCGGTGAAGGCGCCGCCCTCGGCCGAGACCACCGGCTGGCAGTAGAGCTGCACCGCGTGCTCGGCGAGCGCGCGGTTGATCTCGGTGAGCACGGCGAACTGGGCCCGCGCGCTCGAGGGGTCGTCGCCGGAGCGGAACACCTCGAGGCGACCGCCGCCCCGCGTCTTCGCCTCGTAGAGGGCGATCTCCGCGTCGGCCATGACGTCGAAGGCGGTCGAGGCGGCGACGCGGTCGATCACCACCAGCCCCGCCGACAGGCCGATCGGGTGCGCCCGGTCGCCCCAGGTGAAGCCGAGGTTGCCAACGCGGCGGATGAGATTGGCCGCCGACGTCTCGCCGTCCTCGAGGCGGCAGTTCTGCAGGATGACGGCGAACTCGTCGCCACCGACACGGGCGACGATGTCGCTCGCCCGCACCGATTCGGCGAGCGTGCGGGCGAGGTCGCGCAGAAGCTGGTCACCGGCGATGTGGCCGGAGGTGTCGTTGACGATCTTGAACTTGTCGACGTCGAGGAACACCAGGCAGCTGGTGATGCCGCGCAGCCGCGCAGCCTCCACCGTGCGGCCCACCTCCCGTTCGAACGAGAAGCGGTTGAGGAGCCCGGTCAGGACGTCGTGATTGCCGCGCCACTCGAGCTCGGCGACCATGCGCTCCCGCTCGCCGACGTCGCGCAGCGTCAGCACGGCCCCGTCGGGGTGGCCGTCGGCGGCGCCGATCGGCTGGGCGACGAACTCGACGACGGTTCGGCGTCCGTCGCGGCCGGTCAGCACCGCCGGCATGTCCGAGCGGATCTCGCCACCGGCCCGCACGGCCTCGAGGGCGACGTTCGGCAGGCGCGGCCGCGACGGATCGAGCGCCAGCGCCACGACCTCGTCGAGGGCGCGGCCGACCGCCTCCTCGCGCGGCCACTCGGTCATCGCCGCGGCTGCCGGATTGAGGAACTCGACGAGCCCGCGCGGGTCGACCTTGATCAGGCCCTCGTTCAGCGCCGAGAGCATCTCGACGGCGATCTCGCGCTCGCGCTCGGCACGGGCGAGGCCGCGCTGCAGGCCGGTGACGTCGTGGAAGGCGATGACCACCCCGTCGGTGTCGCCGTTGCCGGCCAGATAGGGCGTGAGGCGCGCCTCGAAGGCGCTCTCGCCGGTGACGAACGGCAGGACGAGGCTCTCCCGGGACGCGATCACCTCCGAGACCCGCTGCACGAGGTCGGAGCGCAGCGGCGTCCGCCAGCGGATCGCCGACAGCGGGTCGCCCTCGCGCAGCACCGCCGTCGCGCACAGCCGGTCGAGCTCCGGCGTGAACCGGCGCACCCGGAAGTCGCGGCCGAGCACCAGCGCCGGCACGGCCATGCCACGCTGCATCGCCTCCAGCTCGTCGCCGCGCGCCTGCAGCCGCGCCACCCGCGTGGCGAGCTCGTCGCCGAGCGCGCGCCATTCCTCGCGGCTCGATCTGAGTTCGGCCGCCTCGGCGAGCAGTTCCTCGAGGTCGCCGCTCCACCCGTCGGCGGCGGCCGTCGGCGCGACCGCCTCGGCCACGATCGGCTCGACACCGGCCAGCACGAGGACGCCGCCCTCCTGCAACTCCGGGAAGGGATGGACGACGAGGCCGGGCCCGTCGTTCTCGGGGTCGGCCGGCACCGTCAGCGCCACCACCGTCGCCTCGCCGCGCCGTCGCGTCCGCGCCATCGCGCGCCTGAGCGGCCCGGCGAGATCGGCCCGCACCATGTTCGTCAGCAGGAGGCTCGCGGGGCCGGGCTGCAGCTGGGTGAGCGAGGCCGTGTCGCCGAGGGTGAAGCGGACGTGGCCGTCGGCATCGACGGCGAAGGCGGCCGCGACCGCGAGCGTCGCGCACTTCTCGACGACGAGGCGGCGCAACGCATCGGCCGCGGCGTCGCCGCTCGGTCTGCCCACCCCGTCCGACGGGCGCCCCGGTCCGGTCGGCCGGTAGAGGCGGCTCCCCGCCGGCTCCGCCGCAAAGCGCGGCGGCGTGCCAGTGCCGTGTTCGAGCCCGGCTCCGGCCATCAGCACACCGTCGCCGCGCAGCGCGTAGTGGAACGCCGCCAGCGCCCGCTCGCGGGCCTCCGGCGAGAGCGCGGCGAGCGCGGCCGGGCAGACGATGACGTCGATGCGGGCAAACGGCGGATCGCGCGCGGCGTCGTGCACCGAGAAGGTGATACGGTCGCGGATCAGCGGGCGGATGCGAAGGCCGTCGGGGTCGCCGGCGAAATAGGTGGCGATGAGACCGGCGGGCACCGCCGCCACCGCCGCCTGGTCGAAGACGCCGCGACGGGCGTGGCCGATCGCATCCGGGTCCGGGTCGGTGGCAAAGATCTGCAGCGGCACCGGGCTGCGCGCTGCCCGCCGCGCCTCCTCGCACAGCACGGCCACCGCATAGGCCTCGGCCCCGGCGCCGCACCCGACCACCCAGACCCGCACGGCCTCGCCGGCGGCACGGCGCCGGATCAGCGCCTCGAGGTGGCGGCCGAGGGCCTCCAGGGCATTCCCGTCGTCGGGAAGCGGGCCGCCCGCCGGCGCGGCACCGACGGGCACGATGGCGGCAAGCCTGTCACGCCGTGCCTCCGCCAAAGCCATCCCCCGAATTGCCGTGTTTCTAGGTCTGTCCAGCGCCCATCCTTCGCACGGTCGCCGCCGTGTCGGCAACGGCCGCCTCGCCCCCGAGCGGGTGGGCACGGCGGTGAACGTCGATCAGCCGGTCGGCGTCGACGGCGGTGTAGAGCTGCGTCGTCGACAGGCTGGCGTGGCCGAGCAGTTCCTGGATGGTGCGCAGGTCGCCACCGGCCGAAAGGAGATGGGTCGCGAAGGAATGGCGCAGCGCGTGCGGCGTCGCCGTGTCCGGCAGCCCGAGGGCGCCGCGCAGCCGCGCCAGCGACCGCTGCACGATGCGCGGCGACAGCGGCCCGCCGCGGGCGCCGCGGAACACCGGCTCGCCGGCGGCGGGCCGGAACGGCAGGCGGTGGCGGTAGTCGTCGAGGCTCGCCCGCACCGCCGGCAACAGCGGCACGAGGCGCACCTTGCCGCCCTTGCCGGTGACCCGCAGCACCGCGGCGTCGCCGGCGAGGTCGGCGGTGGTGATCGCCAGCGCCTCGCCGATGCGCAGCCCGGCGCCGTAGAGCAGCATCGCCAGCGCCGCGTCGCGGGCGGCGATCCACGGCTCGGCGGCGTCCTCCCCCGCCTCCTCGGTGACGCGGCGGGCATCGACCACCGACAATGGCCGCGGCAGCGACGGCTTCAGTCGCGGCGCCTGCACGGCGCGGATCGGCGCGGCGTTGAGGCCGTGCTCGCGCTCGAGGTAGCCGGCGAAGGAGCGCAGCGCCGCGAGCTGGCGGGCGATCGTGCGCGACCCCGCCCCGTCCGCGCGGCGCCTGGCGAGGAAGGCGCGCACGTCCGCCGTCCTGAGGCCGGCATGGTCGGCGAGGTCCGGGGCGCCGCCGAGGTGGCCGGCGAGGAAGGACAGCCACTGCCGGACGTCGCGGTCGTAGGCCTCGAGCGAGCGCAGCGCGAGGCGGCGCTCGACGCGCAGGCGCGTCAGCCAGGCCACGACGGCGGCGGCGAGCGCCGGGGCGGCGATGCGGAGGGGGTCAGCGGCGTCGGTCATGGCGCGTCCGTGATGAGGGTCGCCGGTGCGTCCGGGCCCCGACCCTCTCAGGCGGCGGTTAACGGGCGGCTTCGGTCGCCGCCCGGTCGGATCCGCTCAGTCCTCGCGCTCACGCGCCGACGGATCCTCGTCCTCGGCGCCATCGAGCTCCACGACGGGGATCGCATAGGCGCCGGCGAGCCAGCGGTGCAGGTCGACGTCGGCGCAGCGCTTCGAGCAGAACGGCTTGTAGGCCTCGTTGCGCGGCGCCCCGCAGATTGCGCAGGGGCGGGCGCGCGGCGTGCCGGGCGGCGGCAGCGGGCTCATCCGGCCGCGACACCCGGCGTCGAGGCGGGCTCGGTGGCGGCGAGCGGCTCACGCCGCCCCTCGGGGGGCGCAGCGATCGGGTCGACCGACCAGCGCTCCAGCACGGGGAAGCCCTCGCCGACGAGGAGCGCCACGGTCTCGTGCAGGGGCAGCCCGACGACGGCGCTGTAGGAGCCGGCGAGCGAGGCGACGAAGGTGGCGGCGAGGCCCTGGACGGCATAGCCGCCGGCCTTGCCGCGCCACTCGCCGGAGGCGATGTAGGCGCCCGTCTCGACGGCGGACAGGCGCTTGAAGCGCACCCGTGTCTCGACGGCGCGCTCGCGCAGCTTGCCGCCCGGCGTGATCAGCGCGACGGCGGTGGTGACGGTGTGGGATCGGCCCGAAAGCAGCGACAGGCAGCGCTCGGCGTCGTCCTGCGTCTCCGCCTTCGGCAGCACGCGGCGGCCGACGGAGACGACGGTGTCGGCGGCGAGCACGAAGGCCGGCGTGCGACCCTCCTGGGTGATGAAGCGCTTGGCGGCGACCTCGGCCTTGCCGCGCGCCAGACGCTCTGCGAGCGCACGCGGCAGTTCACGCGACTGCGGCGTCTCGTCGATCTCGGCCGGGAAGAGGTGGTCCGGGACGAGGCCGATCTGCTCGAGCAGAGCGAGGCGCCGCGGCGAACCGGACGCGAGGACGAGGACGGCGGGCTCGCGCATGCTGGCTCCAGGATGATGGCTGCGGGCGGGAGCCGGCGTGCCACGGACCGCGGCTGGCCGGTCCCCGGCCGACGGTCACTTGAAGCGGTACGTGATCCGCCCCTTGGCGAGATCGTACGGCGTCATCTCGACCAGCACCTTGTCGCCGGCGAGGACGCGAATGCGGTTCTTGCGCATCCGGCCGGCCGTGTGGGCGATGATCTCGTGGTCGTTCTCGAGCTTGACGCGAAACGTCGCGTTCGGGAGGAGTTCGGTCACCATGCCCGGGAACTCCAGGACTTCTTCCTTCGCCATGCGCACCCTTGCACTGCTGTCCGCCACCGCGCCGCAAGGCGCGCCCCGCAGGGTCGTTCGGACGATATGTCGTTAGACGATAGAACGAGCTAAGCGCGGCGCCGCGGGGCGGCGCCGCGCCGAGCGCCGCGGATTGCGATCTCCGCTACCACGTTCAGCGCCCGGCGGGAAGCTTTCAGGCATACGGATGCTGCGGCCGCGCGCGGCACGCCCGACCAGCGCTGCCTCAGCCGTCGTTCTCCGCATTGAGCTCTTCGGGTCGCAGGCTTCCCGCCTGCGGCCGCAACCTCACCCCCGGCGCCCCGCCGCCGAGCAGCTCGATGCCGGCCGCCTCCAGAGCGCGGGCGACGGACGCGAGATCGAGCTCCGACGAAGGCGACGCGCCGTCGTGCGCCTCGAAGCGGGCGATCCCGTCCGGCGCGACGCCGGCGGCGGCCGCGAGATCGGCGACCTCCCAGCGCAACATCGCCCGTGCCGCCCTGACCTGCGCACCCGTGAGCACATCACCCTCACGTCACAGAACGCTCATCGGCGGCGACGCGGTGCGTCCGCGCACTCGCCCGCGCGGCGATCCTTCCACCCCACCGTGTCACCGCGCGGGACCGGCGGCAACCGAGGCGGGGCGGACCGGCCTTTTCCACCCCCCGCCGGCATGCCATATCAACCCGCACGGGGCACGGAACGGAGAGCGGCGATGACGGCGGCGATCGTGGGCTGGACGCACAGCCCGTTCGGACGGCTCGACGGCGAGACCGTCGAGAGCCTCATCGTCGGCGTCGCGCGTGGCGCCCTCGCCCACGCCGGCGTCGCCGCAGCCGACGTCGACGAGATCTATCTCGGCCACTTCAACGCCGGCTTCTCCGCCCAGGACTTCACCGCCTCGCTGGTGCTGCAGGCCGACCCGGCCCTCCGCTTCAAGCGGGCGACGCGCGTCGAGAACGCCTGCGCCACCGGATCGGCCGCCGTCCACCAGGGTGTCCGCGCGATCGCCGCGGGCGCGGCGCGGATCGTCCTCGTCGTGGGCGTCGAGAAGATGACCGACACCCCTGGCCCTCAGATCGGCCAGAACCTCCTGCGCGCGTCCTATCTCGCCGAGGAGGGCGACACCCCGGCGGGCTTCGCCGGCGTCTTCGGTCGCATCGCCGAGGCCTATTTCCAGCGCTACGGCGACCAGTCGGACGCGCTCGCCGCGATCGCCGCCAAGAACCACAGGCACGGGGTCGCCAACCCGTTCGCGCAGATGCGCAAGGACCTCGGCTACGACTTCTGCCGCACCGAGAGCGAGAAGAACCCGCGCGTCGCAGGTCCCCTGAAGCGCACCGACTGCTCGCTCGTCTCTGACGGAGCGGCGGCGATCGTGCTCGCCGACATGCCGACGGCGCTCGGCATGTCGCGCGCCGTGGCGATCCGCGCCGCCTCCCACGTGCAGGACTTCCTGCCGATGTCGCGCCGCGACATCGTCCGCTTCGAGGGCTGCGGCGAGGCATGGTCGCGGGCGCTCGCCGCGGCGCGCCTGACCCTCGACGACCTCGACCTCGTCGAGACGCACGACTGCTTCACCATCGCCGAGCTGATCGAATACGAGGCGATGGGGCTCGCCGCCCCCGGCCGCGGCGCCGACGTGATCCGCGACGGCCACAGCGCCATCGGCGGCCGGCTGCCGGTCAACCCCTCGGGCGGCCTGAAGTCGAAGGGCCACCCGATCGGCGCCACCGGCGTGTCGATGCACGCGCTGGCTGCGATGCAGCTCACCGGCACGGCCGGCGACATGCAGGTGAAGGACGCCGAGCTCGCCGGCCTGTTCAACATGGGCGGCGCCGCGGTGGCAAACTACGTGTCGATCCTGCAGGCGGTGCGCTGAGCGCACCGTCTTCTCTTCACGTCTGCAGGAATGGGGCGCTGACGGCGGTGCATTCGCGCGCCCCCGCCCTCAGGCGCCGACCAGCCGCAGCGACCGCTTCGTTTCGAGTACGGCCAGCACCCGCTCGAGGTCGGAGCCGCGCTTCAGGATCATGCCGCCGGCGGCGACCACCGAATAGGCGCCCTGCCGCCGCGCGAGCCGCATGTCCTTGACGATGCGGAACAGCGGCATCTCGCTCGCCCGCCGGAAGATCGAGAACACCGCCTCGTCGCGGCGGAAGTCGATGGCGTAGTCGCGCCACTCGCCCTCGGCGACCTTGCGGCCGTAGACCCTGAGGATGCTGGAGAGCTCGCGGCGATCGAAGCTGGTCACCGGAGCGGCGGGCGGCTGGCTCGCCACCGGCTGGCTCCCGCCCTGTGGGCCGTGCGACGGCCCGCCTGCTGCGGCCGAACTCGTCCCGCCCGATCCGCGCGGCGCGGCGATCGACACGACCGCCGCGCTGACGCGGCTGTCCGGACTTGCTTCCGCGTCGTCCAAAACGCGCCTCCCGTCGTCATCCCATTGTTATGATCGTGTTGGGAGCGACGGCTTGCAAGCCCGTTGTCAGAAACGACGGCTCAGTCGAACAGGCTCGACACCGACTTCTCGAGCGCCGTCCGGCTGATCGCCTCGCCGATCAGCGGCGCGATCGACAGGACGCGGATGTTGCGGCCCTTGCGCACCGATTCGGTCGGCTGGATCGAATCGGTGATGACGAGTTCCTTCAGCATCGAGCCCTCGACGCGGGCCACCGCGCCCCCCGACAGGACGCCATGGGTGATGTAGGCGGTGACGCTCTTCGCCCCCTGGGCGAGCAGCGCCTCGGCGGCGTTGCACAGCGTGCCGCCCGAATCGATGATGTCGTCGAAGAGGATGCAGTTTCGGCTCTCGACGTCGCCGATGATGTTCATCACCTCGCTCTCGCCGGGGCGCTCGCGGCGCTTGTCGACGATGGCGAGCGGCGCATCGATGCGCTTGGCGAGCGCGCGCGCCCGCACCACGCCGCCGACGTCCGGCGAGACGACGACGAGGTCGTTCGCCGCATAGCGCTCCTTGATGTCGCGCATCATCACCGGCACGGCGTAGAGATTGTCGGTCGGGATGTCGAAGAAGCCCTGGATCTGGCCGGCGTGCAGATCGAGCGTCAGCACCCGGTCGGCGCCGGCGCGGGTGATCAGGTTGGCGACGAGCTTGGCCGAGATCGGCGTGCGCGGGCCGGGTTTGCGGTCCTGGCGGGCATAGCCGAAATAGGGCACCACCGCCGTGATCCGGCGCGCCGAGGCGCGGCGCAGCGCGTCGGTGATGATGAGGAGTTCCATCAGGTGGTCGTTCGCCGGGAAGCTCGTCGACTGCAGGATGAAGACGTCCTCGCCGCGGACGTTCTCCTGGATCTCGACGAAGATCTCCTGGTCGGCGAAGCGCCGCACCATGCACTTCGACAGCGGGATGTCGAGGTAGTCGGCGACCGCCTCGGCGAGCACGCGGTTGGAGTTCCCTGACACGAGCTTCATGCCGGCGATCGTCCTCCAGGGAAGGGTCGTGCAGTGCCGGCATCGAGCGCCGGCGGGAAGGTCGCGGTCTCTCTAGCAACCCTCCCCCGCGCCGACAACCGCGCGGACGCCGCAATCCTTCGCCGGCTCAGACGCTGCCGGAGGCGAGCCAGGCCTTCAGGGCGGCCACCGTGCGCTCCGCCACCACCACCAGCGTCTCGTCGGTGACGCCCGACCACGGATCGCCGGAGGTGCCGCCGGAGGGCTCCTGCCCTGCGATGCGGTGCACGCGCCGGCCGGAGGCGTCGTAGACGTCGTAGATGTAGGAAAGGGTCGTCGACGTGGGATTGCCGATCGCCGTCAGGTAGCCCTTGACGCGGAACGTCGCAGGGGCGCCGACGCGGCGCACGATGTTGAGGCCCTCGCGATCGGAGACGTCGTCGATGCGGCGGGTCAGCTCGTCGGCGGCATTGCCCGGCACGCCGGTGAACGGCTCGAAGGCGAAGCTCGCGGTGCCGACGGCCGACGGTCCGATCGGCGCCGTGGTGCCGGCCACCGTGGGCGTGGGCGCGAGGTCGCTGACCGCATCGCCATCGCTGCAGCCGGCGACGATCATCGCCACTGCCACCAGCGGCGCCACGACGCGCATCATCCGACCCGTCCGTCCCATCCTGCCGCGATCCGCCATCCGCGCGCGTGCCTCCCTGTCCGCTCGCAAGGCGCCGACCCTACCGGCATGCGCCGCAAAGATAAAGGAAGCCGCCCGCTCCGGCTCCCAGCCGTCGAAACCGCCCCCTCACGCCGCGATCGGCAGGTCGAGGGGCAGCGCCGAGAGCGGTTCGGGCTCGGCGTCGGTGGTGAGGTAGGTGCGGCCGAGCGTCATCGCGGCGCCGGCCTCGCTGTCGAACAGGATCATGTGGGCGAACAGCACCATGTTCGGCACGATCGGCGTCTTGTTGCCGCGGTAGAACATCGGCGCGTCCATCCACGACGGCGCGAAGCGGGCGCCGAGCGAGTAGCCGCTGGCGTTCAGCCGGTGCGCCTGCAGGCCGCGGCCGTCCATGACGGTGGCGTGGGCGTCGAAGACATCGCCGAAGGTGTTGCCGGGCCGCATCGCCGCCTCGACCGCGGCGAGGGCCTCGCGCGCCGCCGAATAGAGGGCGAGGTGACGCGCGGTCGGCGTGCCGACGATCACCGTGCGCATTAGCGCCGCGTGATAGTGGCGGAAGGTGCCGGCGAATTCGAGCGTCAGCTGGTCCTGTGCGTCGAGAGTGCGGCGCCCGGCCTTGTGGCGGCAGAGCAGCGCATCGGGACCGGAGCCGATGATGAACTCGTTGCCGGGATACTCCCCGCCCGCCTCGAAGACGGTTCCCTGCAGGACGGCGAGGATGCGGCCCTCGTCGGCGCCGGCCCGGATCTCGGGCCACGTCTTCTCCCAGGCAAGGTCGGCGATGCGCGCCGCCTCGCGGACGACGGCGATCTCGGCGGCGCTCTTCACCATGCGCAGCGACGGCACGAGGTCGGAGGCGTCGACGAGGGTGGCGAACGACTTCAGCCCGTCGTCGATCTTGCGGCCGTGGGCGGCGGTGAGGCCGTGGGTGTCGTATTCGATGCCGATGCGGGTGCCGAGGAGCTCGAGCTCGAACAGCGTCTCCTTCAGCTGGCCGCTCGGGTCGGCCTCGCCGCGGTCGACCCAGACGCGGATGTCCTCGACGATCGAGGTGTGCTGCGCCTGGCGCAGGTCCGGCGCCCGCGTCACCAGCGTGAAGCGGCCGGACTTCGTCAGCACCATCGCCTGGAAGAAGCAGAAGCCGAAGGTGTCGTAGCCGGTGAGCCAGTACATGCTCTCCTGGGCGAACATCAGGAGGGCGTCGAGCTTGCGCGCCTCCATCGCCTCCAGCGTGGCGGCGAGGCGGTCCTCGTACTCGCGTCGGTCGAAGTGCAGCGCCATGCGCGTCCGTCCTGGTGACTGGATTGAAGGGGGTCGGCGGGGTGCCGGTGCTCAGACCGCCGGGCGGCAGCCGCCGACCGGGCCGAAGAAGAACACCCAGGTGCCGAAATCGTCCCCGAAATCTTCGAACCGGTGCTCCTCGCCCGCTGCGACGAACAGGAAGTCGCCGGGCGCGAACGGCACCCGCTCGCCGCTGCGCAGGAACGTGCCGGAGCCGGTGGCGACGATGTAGATCTCGTCGCGGTCGTGCGGCTCCTGCAGATCGACGCCGCGCGGCGCATAGAACTCGACGCTGAGATCGCCGCGCGCGAACAGCTCGTCATAGGGCAGCGGCAGCGCCGCGATGCGGGCCGCGGCATCGAGGGCGGCGATGCGGGTGGTGTCGTCAGGGGGCATGGCGGGTGTCCCGGCGCATCAGAGCGCGCGGATGAGGACGCCGATCATCACGGCCATCTGGGCGAGCAACAGCGGGATGATCCAGCGCAGCATCTCGTTCTTGACGGCTTGAATCTCGTTGCGGACGGACCCGACTTCCAATCTGACGGACCCGATCTCCCTCTGGAGCTCCGCCTTCATTTCCTGAAGGTCGGCTTTCGCTTCGGCCCGGGCCGCATCGACCTTGCCACCCAGCCGCAGCTCGAGTTCCCTGAGGTCCGCCTTGGTCGCAACGTCCTCATAAAAGGCGCCCGACAGCGCCGTGGCGAGTCCTTCCGCCTGCTCCGGGGTAAACTTCGCCTGATCCCGCAGGGTGCGGGCGAGCTTCAGGGTATCGAAGGCGGCGACGCTCATGAAGAGACTATGGGGTCGGCCGCCGTCGCTGTCCATCGGCAGCCGGTCACTGGAAGGCGACCTCGGAGAACGAGCGCAGCTTGCGGCTGTGGAGTTGCTCGAGGCCGAGCGCCCTGAGTTTCTCCATGGCGAGGATGCCGATCTTCAGGTGCTGGTCGACCTGGCTGCGGTAGAAGGCGTCGGCCATGCCGGGCAGTTTCAGCATGCCGTGCAGCGGCTTGTCGGAGACGCACAGCAGCGTGCCGTAGGGCACGCGGAAGCGCAGGCCGTTCGCGGCGATGGTGGCGCTCTCCATGTCGAGGGCCACCGCCCGGCTCTGGCTGAGGCGCTGCACGGGCTCGCGGTGGTCGCGCAGCTCCCAGTTGCGGTTGTCGATGGTGGCGACGGTGCCGGTGCGCAGGATGCTCTTGCGCTCCCAGCCCGACAGGCCGGTGACCTCGCCGACCGCCTGCTCAAGGGCGATCTGCACCTCGGCGAGCGGGGGGATCGGAATCCACGGCGGCACGTCCTCGTCGAGCACGTGGTCCCAGCGCACGTAGCCGTGGGCGAGCACGTAGTCGCCGAGCTTCTGCGTGTTGCGCAGGCCGGCGCAGTGGCCGAGCATCAGCCAGGCGAGCGGGCGCAGCACCGCCACGTGGTCGGTCGCCGTCTTGGCGTTCGACGGCCCGACGCCGATGTTGACCATCGAGATGCCGGACGCGTCCGGGCGGACGAGATGATAGCCCGGCATCTGCGGCAGCCGCGGCGGCGTCTCCCCCGACGCTCCGCCGCCGTGGCGGATGTTGCGGGTGACGCGGTGGCCCGGCTCGACGAAGGCGTCGTAGTCGCTGTCTGGATCGGCCATCTCGGCGAGGCCGTAGGCGATGAACTCGTCGATGTAGAACTGGTAGTTGGTGAAGATGACGTAGTTCTGGAAATGCTCGGGGCTCGTGCCGGTGTAGTGGCGCAGCCGGTGCAGCGAGTAGTCGACGCGCGGCGCCGTGAACAAGGACAGCGGCTGCGGCCGTCCGGGTGCACCGACCCAGGTGCCGTTGACGATCGAATCGTCCATCTGCGCAAGGTCGGGCACGTCGAACCAGTCGCGGATCGAGCGGATCTGCTCGGCGTCGAGGACGCCCTCGATGTGGATGCCGTCGGCATAGGCGAAGTGGACCGGGATCGGTGTGTCGCCGATGCCGACCTCGACCGGCCGGCCGTGGTTGCGGACGAGTTGACCGATCTGTTCCTCCAGATAGCCGCGGAAGAGGTCCGGCCGCGTCACCGTCGTGGCGTGGGTACCCGGCGCGCTGACGAAGCCGTAGGAGAGCCGCGTGTCGACGCGAGCGAAGCTCTCGGTCGTCAGCGACACCGTCGGATAGTAGGCGCGCACCCGCGCGGCCGGCGGGCGGCCGGCGGCGAAGTGGCGGAAGTGCTCGCGCAGATAGCCTGTCTCGGCCTCGTAGAGGGTGCGCACATGGGCGACGGCGGCAGAGGCATCGCTGAAGCTGCGGGTCTGCGGCGGGTCGGGGCGGGTCAGCACGGCGCGGTCCTCGAACGATCGGGCGATGAGGATAGGCGCAAGCCGGTGTCGGCGCGATGGCGCCGTCGCCGCCTCATCCCGGCTGGCCGAGCAGCCCTCCCGCCGCCACGAGCGCCTCCGGCGTGTCGACGTCGATCGCCGCCGCCTCGCCGAGCTCGACCTCGACCACCGCCTCCGGCACGCCGGCGATGATCTGCCGCCCGCCGGTGTCGCCGGTGATCGCCGACAGCTCCGGGAAGAACCGCCGCGACCACAGCACCGGATTGCCGCGCTTGCCGCCGGCGGTCGCCATCACGACGAGGGCGCCTGCGGCCGGGTCGTAGGCGGCGATCACCCGGTCGATCGCCCCGGCATCGATGCCTGGCATGTCGGCGAGCACGACCACCGCCGCCTCGACGTCCTCCGGCAAGGCCGACAGACCCGTCCGCAAGGACGTCGACAGGCCCTCGGCGAAGTCCGGATTGTGGGCCACCGTCACGGCGAGCCCCGTCAGCGCCGCCGCGACGTCGCCTGCCGCGTGGCCGGTGACGACGACGACCGGCGTCGCCCGGCTCGCCACGGCGGCTTCCGCCGCCCGCCGCACCAGCGGCACGCCGCCGATGGTGGCGAGCTGCTTCACCGGTCCGCCCATGCGGCTGCCGCGCCCGGCCGCCAGCACGACGGCGCCGACACGGCGGACGGGCGCGACCGCCTCGGGCACCGGGCCGGCGCGCGGCTGTGGGCGCGAGACGATCTCCATCAGAAGCCCGCCGACACCGAGGCCGGTGATGTCGTCGGCCGTTACCGTCAGGCCGGCGAGCAGGCGCTGCAGCACCCAGTCGAAGCCGTTCTCCTTCGGCGAGCGGGCGCAGCCGGGCGCCCCCACCACCGGCACGTCGCCAAGGGCGCCGACGAGCAGCAGGTTGCCCGGATCGACCGGCATGCCGAAATGATGCACTTCGCCGCCGGCCGCCTCCACGCCGGCCGGGATGACGTCGCCGCGGTCGACCACCGCCGAGGCGCCGAACACCACGAGCAGATCGGCGCCGTCTGCCGCGAGGCGACGCAGCGCTGCGGCAACCGCAACGGCCTCGTGCGGCACACGCTCATCGGCGATGATCGTCGCGCCGGCCGGCGAAAGCCGCTCGGCCAATACCTTCAATGTCTTGTCGACGACGGACGGCTTCAGGCTCGGCAACAGCGTCGAGACGACGCCGACGCGGGCCGGACGGAACGGCGCGACACGCACCGGCGGCTGGTCGGCGAACACCGTCATCGCCGTGGCGACAGCCGCTTCCGGCACCGCGAAGGGAATGATCTTCACCGTCGCCACCATCCGCCCCGCCTCGACGGCGGCGAAGCGCGGCAGAGTGGCGAGCGTGATTCCGGGGTCGATGCGGTTGAAGGCGTCGACCGCCTCGCCATCAATGACGAGCACGCCGGCCGCCTCGGCATAGAGGTTGGAGCGGCCGGTGAACGCCTCCTCGACCCGCACCCCGTCACCCGCCACTGCCTCGGCGAGCCGGCCGGCGGCGGCGTCCTCGTGGACGTCGTCGATGTCGAGGGTGGCGACGATGACCTCCGCCACGCCCGCCGCCGTCAGCCGCGAGATGTCGGCGGCGGCGAGCCGCGTGCCCTTGCGCAGCGTCCGCTCGCCGGCCTTCACCGAGTGGGCGAGGATCGCACCGGCGGCGCCCGCCGTCGCCACCGGGCCGAATTTCATGCCGCCGCGCTCCGCGCCTCGCGGGCCGGCCGGCGCAAGGCCGCGATCGTCTCGGCGAGCACGGCGACGGCGATCTCCGCCGGGCTCGCGGCGCCGATGGCGAGCCCGATCGGGGCGTGGATGCGCTCGAGCGCCGCCTCGTCGACGCCGGCGGCGAGAAGCCGCTCGACGCGCTTGGCGTGTGTCTTCCGGCTGCCGAGGGCACCGACATAGAAGCAGCCGGCGGCGAGTGCTGCCGTGATCGCCGGATCGTCGATCTTCGGATCGTGGGTCAGCGCCGCGAGCCCCGTCCACGGGTCGAAGGCGAGCTCGTCCAAGACGTCCTGCGGCCACGACGCCAGCAGCCGCACGTCGGGGAAGCGATCCGGCGAGGCGAAGGCCGTTCGCGGGTCGACGATGACGACGTCGAGGCCGGCGATCTTCGCCATCGGCGCGAGCGCCTGCGAGATGTGGACGGCGCCGCAGACAACGAGGCGCGGCGGCGGCAGGTGCACGGTGAGGAAGGCCGACGCGCCGTCGGCGAGCGTCGCGAGCCCCGACTGGCCGGAGCGCAGCCGCTTTCCGACCTCCTCGCCGAACGGGTCGGCGGCGAGGTCGTCGCCCGGCCGCACCAGCCGCCCGCGGCCCTCGGTGAGGTCGGTGACCAGCACGACGGCGCGGCGGGCGCGGCGCTCGGCGTTCATCTCCGCGAGGAGGGCGGCGTCCATGGGGGTGTCCCTCTCCGCCGGCTCAGGCGAGCTTCTCGACATAGACGCGGATGCGCCCGCCGCACGACAGCCCGACGCGCCACGCCGTCTCGTCGGCGACGCCGAACTCGAGCATCCGCGGCTTGCCGTCGCCGATCACCTCGATCGCCTCGCCGACCACTGCACCCTCGACGCAGCCGCCGGAGACGGAGCCCTCGAAGTTGCCCTCGCCGTCGACGACGAGGTGCGAGCCGACCGGGCGCGGCGCCGAGCCCCAGGTCTCCATCACGGTGGCGATGGCGACGTCGCGGCCGCTCTTGCGCCAGGCCTCCGCGACATCGAGAACATCGACGCCCCCGACCGTTGCGTGCTCGCCCATCGCCGCCTCTCCTGCCTGATGCCGGCACGCGAGCCGGCCCATTCGATATAGCGACGGCGGCGGCGGGCGAGAAGGGCGGCGCGACACGGGCGGCGCGAGAACGGCAGCGACCCCCGTCTCGTCGCTTCTCGCCGCCGGACGGATCGCGATATGGTGGGGCGACGCCGATTCGCGCCGCTGCGGCGCCTCGCGGCGACTGCCGGCCCTGCAATCACGGGAGTTCGCGGCCGATGGGGCGCGGCGACGGACAATCCGGAGTCTCGGAGACCGCGCGGCCGCGCCGGGCCGCCGTGTCCGTGCGGCTGCGTGTGCGCCTCGCGCTGGCGGCCTCGACCGCCCTTGCCGGACTACCCGCCCTCCTCGCCGCCGGCCTCGTCCCGACACCGGCCCTCGCCGCCTTCGGCCCGACCGAGATGACGCTCGGCAGCGCCCTCGTCGGCGCCCTCGCCTTCGCCACCCTCGTCACCGTGGCGCTCGCCCGCACCCGTGCCGGCGCCGCCGAGCGCATCGCTCGCGCCGAGGATGCCGCCCGCGAGGCCGCCCGCCGCGCCGACCGCGCCGAGACCCTGCTCGCCGGCGACGAGGAACGGCTTCTCGTGCTGCGCGCCGGCGAGGCGCCGCGCACCGCCGGCCACCTGCCGCCGGAGACCGGCGTGCCCGCCGACGCCGTCGCCCTCGCCGCCCTCGACGGCTGGCTGGCGCCCGAATCCGCCGCCGCGCTGACCGCCCACCTCGACCGCCTGTCCGCCACCGGCGAGCGCTTCCGCCTGGCGCTGACCACGTCCAGCGGCGCACCGCTGGAGGCGAGCGGCCGCGCCGCCGGCACGAGCCGGCTGGTGCGCCTGCGCGAGCTCGGCGAGGAACACCGCCGCCTCGCCGAGGCCGAGGCCGCCTGCGTCCGCGCCGAGCGCGAATCGGCGGCGCTGAAGGCGCTCGTCGCCCGGCTGCCCCATCCCTTCTGGCTGCGCGACGCCGACGGCCGCATCGTCTGGCACAACGACGCCTACGCCCGCGCTGTCGAGGTTCCCGAGGGCGCCATCGCCGCCGGCGGCGAGGCGCCGGAACTGCTCGACACCTCCGACCGCGCCGCCCTCGCCGCGGCGCTCGCCGAGCGCACCGTCGTGGCCCGCCGCGTCGCGGTGGTGGCCGCCGGCGAGCGCCGCATCCTCGACGTCGTCGCCGCCGCCTCGGAGGAGGGATCCGGCGGCGTCGGTGTCGATGTGACCGA
>CAMDHY010000067.1 GCA_945898215.1 Pseudoxanthobacter soli DSM 19599
ACTTGCCCTGCGCCGTCAGGACCTCAACCTGCCGAAGCTTCGTGACTATCTCCTCGGGCCTATGCCGCTTCCTCGCCATCTGTCCGTCCTCCAATAGGGCTCAAAACCCATACCTCAGGGAGGACCACTTCAAGGGGGGCAGGCCAGGCTGACCACGCGTTCGGGTTCTCGGTCATCGATCAGACTCCACCACATCCAGAAGAAGCTTGCGCGGCTCAGCATTGGCCGCCGCTAGAGTCGAACCGATATGGTTCCAGCCTGACGGTTCGATGACATGACGGAATTATGAAGGGACGCGTTTATTGAACAGGAATCAGTAAGACGGGTAACGGGCAGGAACCGCGGAGATGAAACTCTGGATCGTGATCACGAACGAACGGCGAGCCTGTCGAATGCTCTCCACTGCCCACTGCCGACTCCCCACGGGCCACCGCCCACTGCCGACTGCCGATCGCCGACTGCCGGTCACGCCCACCCAGTATCCGAGATAGGAATAAAAACCTTGACACGGCCTCCCTTCCCATCCACACTCTCCTCGTCCACTCGGAGGGGCGCAGCCGGAGGCGTACCGGTGCCCGCGGGGTGGACGGCGGTGACCCGCGGCTGGAGAAGACGCGCAAACTCCTTCCCCGGGGGGATCGTGGGTAAAGCCTCCCGCCGCCACCACGAGCGGCGTCCCGGGCTTCCGCGAGGGCGGAGGCAGCGTCACCGGCAACGGTGACGCCAGGGAGTAGCGCCTGCGGCGACCTAGGCGAGGAAAGCGCGCCGGCCCGCAGGACCGCCAGGGGGAGCACCGGGACCCAGGCAACACCGTTTCCACGGGGCGCCGAGAGGCGCGGGCGTCGCAAGACGCCCTGCGGCGGACGATCATCCGCCGCCACCTACTCAAGGACAGCGCCTCCCGGCGCCCCGTCCCCTCCATCGGAGGGGGAGACCAGTGCAAAACCCCGGGCGGGAGACCGCGCGGGGACAGGGGTGTTTTGTTCGTGGATGGTTGGCGAGGGCAGAGGCGGGCGCAGTGTCGTCCTCCCCCTGCCAGGGGGGAGGACAGCCGGCGCAGCCGGCAGGTGGGGGCCCGTCAATCCGTGTTCAAACGCCAGTCGAGGTCGCGCCCGCGATTCACAGGCCCCACCCTGACCGCTTCGCGGTCTGTCCCTCCCCCTGGCAGGGAGGGACCAGGCGGCACCGCCATGCGTCCCTCTCACCGCACGCCTACACCGACTCAACGGACCATCGTTCCATCGCCGGCCCCGCAGCGTTGCACGCCCGTGGGGTGCCTCGGAGACCGTCACCAACGATGATGCGGCCTTCCGCGGCGGGCCGGTTCCGTCGTCCAAAACAAGGGTGCCGTCAAAGGCGCCGCCACGACCTCAGGGAAGGAAACGTCGATGAATGTCGCGAGCCCCGTTCCAACCGCTGCGACCGGCGAAGCGCCGCGCACCCGTTCCGGCCTGGTGGCGCGTCCGACGACGCCGGCGATCGGGGCCGACATCACCGGTGTCGACCTCTCGAAGCCCCTCTGCGACGACCAGGTCGCCGACATCCTCGACGCCCTGCACACCCACCAAGTCATCTTCTTTCACGACCAGACCCTCACCAGCGCCCAACTCTCCACCTTCGCCCGCATCTTCGGCGAGCCGCAGGCGGCGAACGAATCCTCCTTCGACAAGGACGAGGCCTTCCCCGAGATCGACGTGCTCGCCTTCGGCGGCGGCCGGCGGCCCTACAACACCCAGGAGCTCTGGCACGCGGACTTCTCCGGCCGCGCCATGCCGACGTTGGGCTCGGTGCTCTACTGCCTCGAGGCGCCGTCCACGGGCGGCGACACCATCTGGGCGAGCGGCTTTGCCGCCTATGACGCGCTGTCGGACCGTATGAAGGCCTACCTTGACGGCATGCAGGCCGAGCACCGCACCATCAAGTCGTTCGGCGACGAGATCCGCTCCAACCTCTGGAAGGACGAGAAGGGCCGCAAGCGGCTGCAGGAGCTGCAGGCGCTGCCGCCGGCCGAGCACCCGGTGGTGCGCACCCATCCCGTCACCGGCCGCAAGGCGCTGTTCATCAACGAGGGCTTCACCGAGCGCCTCCTCGGCGTCTCCCGCAAGGAGAGCGACGCGGTGCTCGGCTACCTGTTCGCCCACACCCGGGTGCCGGAGTTCCAGGTGCGCTTCCGCTGGAAGCAGGGCGATCTCGCCGTCTGGGACAACCGCGTGACGCAGCACTATGCGGTGTCCGACTATGACGAGCGCCGCGTCATGCACCGCATCACCATCCGCGGCGACCGGCCGTTCTGAAGGGGTGGCGGCTACTCCGCTGCGGCGCGGATCTCCGTGCCGCCGGCGGGGTGGCGGCCGACGAAGAACTGCCGGTCGTGGTCCTCGGTGACCGGCAGGCCGGAGCGGACGAGGCCGTTCCTGAGTTGCGCCGCGGTGACGTCGAGGAGGCGGGCGGAGGGCTGCCGCAGCGGCCCGCCGTTCATGCCGGCGAGCCAGCCCTGGTACTTCCACTGCAGCCGGTTGATCACCCCGGTCTGCGCGTTGGAAGCGCTCGCCGCCGCGTTCGCCTTCCGCGCCGGATTGATCTTCCAGTAGAGATCCGTCGCCTCGTCGTATTTCCCGTCTTGCAGCAGCTTGTGGATCGCCGGGATCGTTGGGCCGAAGTATTCCGTGTTGCTGGTGCCGGAATACTGGATCGGCACCAGCTGCGCGAGCGGGATCATGTCCTTCTCGAGGGGGTTCGAGATCACCACTTCCTTGCCGAACAGGCGGTGACACTCGACGAAACCCATGATCGACGGCATGCCGCCTTCCGCCTTGATGGCGGAGAGGTTCGGGCAGTCGTCGATGAGCCGCCGCAGCAGCGAGGCGCGGATGTCCGAGCCGTGCACGCGCTGGAAGCCCCAATGCGGCACCTGGAACAGCATCACTGCGAGGTTGGTGTTGTCGCAGAACGCCTTGGTGTAGCGGTAGATGTCCTCATCGTTCTCGGCGTAGAAGTTGACCGGATAGCAGAGCAGCACCAGTTCGGCGCCGTTCTGCTCGGCGATCTTCGCGGCCTCGATGTTTTCGGCCAGCGTGTTGAACATGGCGTGGTGGATGAGGTGGATGCGGCCGGCGGCCTCGTCGTTCGACCACTCGAAGAACTGGCGATACTCGGCGAGCGTGATCGCCACCTCGGAGACGAGAAGCGTGCCGGAGAAGCCGAACTCGATCACCTTGCGGATGTCGTGGCGGATGCCCGCCTCGTTCAGCGCGGTCAGGTCGGCGGTGTAGGAGGGGATGACGACGTTCGAGCAGCCGACGAGGTTTTCCCTCGCCCACGCGCGCGCCTCGGATTTCCTGTAGCTCGGCATCGGTTCGGTCCTCAGGGCCTGGAGGGCGGCTTCGGCCGCTTGACGTGGATGGGGGCGGGAAACGGCAGCGCGAGGCCGCGTTCGACCGCCTTCTCGAAGGCGAGTTCGGCGACGACGATGTCCTGGATCGCCGAGCCGACCGACTTGAACATCGGCAGCCGCGCCTTCGCGACGCGATCGTCGAGCCGGCCGCGGACGAGGTCGTTGAGGGTGCCGAGCTTGCCGTGGAAGTCGAGGCCGGCCGCACGGGCGGCGAGCATGTCGCCGGTCTCCTCGACCACCTCCTCGACCATGTCGCAGACGATGAGGTCGCACGCCGCCACGACGCTGACGTCGATCTCGCGCTGTTCGGGCAGCGTCGATCCGATCGACACCACGACGGTGCCGGGCCGGAGCCAGTCGCCGTGCAGGATCGGCACTTCGCCCTTGGCGCGCGCACACGCCGCGACGATGTCGGCCCCGGCGACGGCGTCCTCGGGCGAGGACGTGGCGCGCGCGGGCACGCCGAGTTCGGCGGTCATCCGCGCCGCGAGTGCCTCGCGGTTTGCCGCCGTCGGTGAGAACACGGCGATCTCCGTCAGCGGTCGCACGGCGGCGATGGCGAGGATATGCGACGTTGCCTCGGTGCCGCTGCCGAGGACGGCGAGCCGCTTCGGCCCCGGCGTCGCCAGCTTGTCGACGGCCACCGCCGACGTCGCGCCGGTGCGGCAGGCGGTGACGCGGTAGGCGTCGACGAAGCCGGCGAAGCCCCCCGCCTGCTGGTCCATCAGCGCCACGACGTAGCTGACGGCCCGCTCGCGCGACATGCCGAAGATTTTCGCGCCCATGTAGCGCGAGGTCGCCGGCGCCGAGGCGAGGGCGCGGAACCAGGTCTTGTCACCACGGGCGACGACACGTGGCGGATTGGCCGCATCGGAAACGTCGGCGGCGTAGGCGGCGCGCAGCCGCTCGACCATTTCCGGCCAGGCGAGCACCTGTTCGACGACGTCCGTCGGCACGTAGAGCGGCGCGCCGCCCGCCTCCGTCACGGCAAGCTCCTGCGGGCCGGCGCGGCGGCTGCCTCTCGATCGTGTCCCGGCACGCGCATCTCCCCCACCACCCGGCCACCGGCGGCGATCGGCCCGGGGGCGGGCCCAACCGAACGATGGTACGGTGGTCGCAAATCTACCGCCCGCAGAGTTGTAAGACAAGTTGCGGTGCCGATCCGGAAGCCGACGATGCATCCCGAACCGCCGAAGCCGCGCGAAAACCTCACCGACGCCGTCGTCGCCTCGCTGCAGACGTGGCTGCAAGGCGGCGGCCTGCCGCCCGGCTCGCGCCTGCCGTCGGAACACGATCTCGCCGGAAAGCTCGGCGTCAGTCGCCCGGTGCTGCGCGAGGCGCTGGCGCAGCTGAAGGCGAGCGGGCTGGTCGAATCGCGGCGCGGCAGCGGCCTCTACACGAGCCACGATCCGCGCCCGCCGGCACTGCGCGTGTCGCGCTGGGAGACGGGGTCGCTGAACGAGGTCCGGCAAATCTTCGAACTGCGCGGCCATCTCGAGGCGGGGGCGGCCGAACTCGCCGCCGTAAGGCGCACCCAGGCCGACCTCGACGCCCTCGGCGAGGCGATGGCGCTGCAGCGGGCGGCCGCCCGCGACGGGGCGGCGGAGGACCTCGCCTTCCACTTCGCCGTCGCCCGCGCCGCCCACAACGACTACTTCCTGCGCGTGCTCGAACTGATCTCCGCCTTCCTGGCGACGGCGATGAAGCCGTCGCCGGAGCGCGAGGGCGACTTCCTCGCCCGCAAGCAGGCCGTGGAGGCGGAACACGCCGCCGTCGTCGAGGCGATCCGCGCCGGCGACGCCGACGCCGCCCGCACCGCGATGCGCGCCCACCTCGCGCTGGCCTGGCGCCGCATCGCGGCGCACGCGGCCGGGCAGGGCGGTGTCGACAGGGGTGTGGAAGGAACGAACCCGAGCGGCGAGAGGAACTGAACGCTTCCGCGGCGGGAAGACACGACGACTGCCGGAGCGCCGCCTGCCGCGATGCTCCCGCGCGCCTTCGCCTATTTCTTCCACTCTTGCCCAAACAGCACGTAACCGCTTCCCGGGAGGCTGCCGACAGGTGCGGCCAACAATGCGTCCGGAAAGCCGTCTCCGTCGAAGTCGCCGGCTGGCGCGACGGGGCCGGACGTATCCGGATCCTTCAGTCGGACGCTGGTGACGCTCTTCGTCTTGTCCGGCTCGACCAACTGCGGCAAGACCCGCTGGCCGAGGAGGATGTAGCCGTCAGCCGGTATGCTTTCGCCGGACAGCATCAGGTCGTCGAAACCGTCCGCGTTGAGGTCGCCGACACCGGAGACACCTCCGAAAGCCGGCCGAATTCGGAATCCGTCTCCCTTGAGGTTCTGCAGGTCGAAAACCTTGGGGAACACCTTCCTTCTTTGACCGAAGACCACGAAGGCGCGCGGCTTCTCGGACTGCTTGGACACGGCAGCGCGGAGCACGATGTCGCCGATGCCGTCGCCGTTGACGTCGCCAGCGGCCTTGCCGTCGAGTTTGTCGCCCGCCAACGGCCCAGGAATGGCGAAACCGTCCACGCCGTCCAGCTTCGCCAGGCGGATCATGTCGGGGAAACCGCCCTTCCGTCCGAAGACCACATAGACCGTTCCGGCGCTGCGCCGACCGCCGGGGTCCGCATATGAGGCGCTGACGAGCAGATCGGCGAAGCCGTCGCCGTTGAAGTCGCCCGCCGCGGCGACGTCGGCTCCCGCCGCATCGCCGTCGGCCTCGCCCTCGAGGCGGAAGCCGTCTCGCCCGTCGAGCCCGCGAATGGTCATTTCCGGCGGGAACTCTTTCTTGCTGCGCCCGAAGAGCACGTAGGCCACCCCCGCCTTTCCGCGATCGGTCTTGCCCTCGTCGTCCCCGATCGCGAAGTCGTCCGTGCCGTCTCCGTTCATGTCGCCGACGATCGCCACCGATCGTCCGAACCTCGAACCGGCGGACGCCGACTTGCTCCGCTTCACCTGCACGGCATCCTTGTCGCCGAACGGGTGACTTTCGTTCCAGACGGCCGGAAAGTCCCTTCGTCCGAACAGGATCCAGACGCTCGACGAATCCGAGCTTCCGATGACGATGTCGTCGAAGCCGTCGCCGTTCACATCGCCGCCGCCGCCCAGCGCGCTGCCCACGTCGAAGTCCATGACGCGAAAGCCGTTCCTGCCGTCGAGTTCCGTCACCTCGACGGTGCGCGGCAGTCGCTTGCGCGGTCCGCCGAAGACGACGGCGACGAGCCCGTGACCATATCGGGAAAAGGACGAGGCCAGGGCGACATCGTCGAAGCCGTCGCCGTTGACGTCGCCGACGCCCGCAGCCTCCTCACCGAGGAAGTCGTAGTCGTCCGATTCGGCGTTGTTGAGAGCGATCCCCTCGCTCTTGGGCAGCTTGGCGAGGTCGATCCGGTCGATCGAGGTTCGGTCGATCTTCTGGGCGACCGTCAACGGCTCGGACGCTGGACCGACGTTGCCCGCGGGGTCGACGTTGACGATGCGGTAGGTGTGCGTCTCGTTTTCCGGCAGCAGCAGCGAAAAGCTGACTCGGCCGACCTCGCGGAATGGCTCGATCCTCGTCGCGCCATCCCGATAGAGACCCAAGTACGCCTCGCCCTCGGCTGGCCACCCGGATGGCCACCTATAGGAGAACTCGACGAGGATATCTCGCGTCGTCACCGAAGCCGGGGCGGGCGTCTCCATCTTTCGGCCGAACCCCAGCCGAAACGGTTCCGTCGGTGCAACGGTATCGATGGTGACCTTGCGGTCGCTCCATGTTTGCTGGCCGCTCTTCGAGGCGGTGACCGTGAGGATGTAGGCGCCGTCGGGCATCTCCGGGAGCTGGAACTGGAAGCCACCCTCGCCGTCGGCGACCGCCTGCTCCGAGTGCAGCACGTCGCCGCCACCCGAGGGCGTGACCTCCAGTAGCAGGCGCGCATTCGAGCCGGTGCGGCCGGCGATGCGCGGCGTGGTGTCGGAAGTCTCCCAGAAGCCCTCGCCGGTGCGCGACTCCGGCATCAGGCTGAACTCGGGGGTGCGAGGCACCGCGAGCGCCGGCGAGGCGGCCAAGACGACCGCGAGCATCAGCGCCGCAGCCGATGCAGCCTGCGAACGCCGGACTCCGCGCTGATGAACGCTCGCCATTGCCTCACTCCTCTGCCGTCGAACACGACCCGCTTCGGCCTGCCCCGCGCCTACTTCCACTCCTGCCCGAACAGCACGTAGCCGCCGCCGGGGCCGCTCAAGGTGGAGACCACCATATCTTCGGCGCCCACGAGGAGGTCCGCGCGGCCGTCGCGATCGACGTCGCCGGCCGGCGCAACCGTGCCGCTGCCGGGCAGGTTGCTCACCCGCACGACGGAAACGCCTTTCGTCTTGTCGAACTCCACGAGCTTGGGAAACGACGTCTGTCCGAGCAGGATGTAGCCGCTCTGCGGCTCCGCATCGCCCACAAACATCACGTCGTCGAAACCGTCCCTGTTCATGTCGCCGATCCCCGCGACCGGGGTCGTGGAGGTCTTCGTGCGGAAGCCGTTCCTGCCGTTGAGCGACTTGAGGTCGAGCGCTTTCGCGAACGACTTCTTTCTGGCACCAAAGACCACGAAACCGGCGCGCGCGAGGGTCGACCCCCTCGACACGGCCGCGGTCAGCACCGGGTCGTCGATGCCGTCGCCGTTGACGTCGCCGGCGGCGGCGCTGGACTTCCCGGAGGAGCCCGAGCCGCGGCCGAGGTTGTCGCCGGCAAGCGGGCCGGGGATCGAAAAGCCCGTCCGGCCGTCGAGGGAGCCGAGGTCGAGGCGCTTCGGGAACTCTCCCTTGCGTCCGAACAGGACGTAGACGATGCCGGCGTTCTTGCGGCGGCCGGGACGGGCCGACGGCGCACCGACAAGCATGTCGTCGATGCCGTCGGCATTGAAATCGCCGGCAGCAGCGACGAGAGCGCCGGCGCCGTCACCCTTCTTCACACCGTCCAGTCGGAAACCGTTCCGGCCATCGAGGTCGAGCACCGACATCTCGGCCGGGAAGGTGCCGTCGTCGCGGCCGAAGATCACATAGGCAAATCCCGCAGCCCCGCCGTCCGTATCACCGACGGCGAAGTCGTCGACCCCGTCGTCGTTGATGTCGCCGACGATCGCGACCGAACGGCCGAACTCGGAATGTTCTGGCGCTCGGGGACCCCTGACACGGAGGCTCGCCCGCTTGTCAGGCTTCTTTTCATCGTAGCGCACCAGCGCCGGAAAGGTCTCCCGACCGTAGAGGACCCAGACCGTCGAATGGTAGCCGTTGGCGATGACGATGTCGTCGAAGCTGTCGCGGTCGACGTCGCCTCCGCCACCGACTGACCGGCCCACCCTTAGGTCGGCAGTGTCGGCAGCCACCACGCGGAAGCCGTTCTGACCGTCCAAGTCCCTCACGTCGACGACGGACGGAAGCCGCTTGCGCGGCGCCCCGTAGACCACCACGACCGTGCCCCCGCTTTCGCCCGCCGCCGAGCTGATCGCGACATCGTCGTAGCCGTCGCGGTTGATGTCGCCGAGGCCGGCAGCCGACTGGCCCAGGAAGTCCAATCTGTTGTAGGGCGCGTTCTCGATCGTGATCCCCTCGCTCTTGCGCAGCGCCTCGACGTCGACGGTGTCGATGGCGTTTCGCTGCGTCTTCTGGGAAATCGTGACCGGCTCGGACTGCGGACCGACATTGCCGGCGTCGTCGATGTTGATGATCCGGTAGGTATGGGTCTCATTCTCCGGCAAGAGAATCTCGACATTGCCCTTTCTGATCCAGCGCACGTCGACCTTTGTCCCGTCTTCTCGATAGACGCCGAAGAAGCCCTCGCCATCCTTGCGAAAGCGGAAGGAGAGCACGACAAGGCGGTCCCGTGTCGTCAGCGATGTCGGAGCCGGGGTCTGCAGGTCCTCGCCGAGTGCGAACAGGTAGGTTCCCGTCGGCGCCACGGTATCCACCTCGATGCCGCGCGTGGCCACGGACTGGCCGCCCTTGAAGGCCGTGACGGTGAAGTCGTAGGTGCCGTCCGCCAGCTCGGGCAGTTGGAACTCGAAGTTGCCGTCGTCGTCGGCGACGGTTTCCCGGGACAGGATCGGCGACGTGTCGCTTTCGTACGGCCTCACCTCCAGTAGAACTTTGGCCTGACTGCCCGTGCGGCCGCCGATGCGCGGCGTGGTGTCGGAGGTCGCCCACTCGCTCTCGCCAGTGCGCGACTCCGGCAAGAGCTGGAAATCCGGCGTCCGCGGCAGCGCGAGTGCCGGCGCGGCGGCGAAGATGAAGACGAGCATCAGCGATGCGGCCCACGCGGCCTGCAAACGCCGAATTCCGTGGTGATGGATGCCCGCCATCGCCCTGCTCCTCTGCATCCGAACGCCAGGCGCGTTGGCCTGCCGCGCTCACTTCCACTCTTGCCCGAACAGCACGTAGCCGCCGCCGGGGCCCTCGACGCGGTCGATCACCATACGCTCGGCACCGATCAGCAGGTCGGCGCGGCCGTCGCGGTCGATGTCGCCCGCGGGCGCGCCAATGCCGGAGTCCGGCAGGCCGTCGATCCGAACGACCGAGACACCTTTCGTCTCGTCGAGCACGACGAGATTGGGAAACGTCTTCTGCCCAAGCAGAATGTGGGTTTTCACAGACTTCCGATCGCCCAGGAACACCACGTCGTCGAATCCGTCACCGTTCATGTCGCCGGCGCCGGCGGCCTGAATACGGATGGATTTGGTCCGGAAGCCGTTATGGCCATTGAGGGTCCTGAGATCTAAGCGCTTCGCGAATGACTTTCTCCTCGCTCCAAACACAACGAAGCCGGCACGATGGGCTGCGGTCAGCGTCAGGTCGTCGATGCCGTCGCCGTTCACGTCCCCGGCCGCCGCGGCGCTCGCCTCGAATCCGAGGCTGTCGCCGGGGAGCGGGCCGGGGATCGCGAAGCCCGTCCGGCCGTCCAGGTCGCCGAGCTTCATCTGCCTGGGAAACGCGCCTTTGCGCCCGAAGACGACATAGAGAACGCCCGCACCTCGCCGGCTCAACGGGTTTGACTCCGAGGCTCCGACGAGAAAATCGTCGATGCCATCGGCGTTGAAGTCGCCGGCCGCAGCGACGAGCGAGCCGGCATACTCTAGCTCCCTCGCTCCATCCAAGCGGAAGCCGTTCGTGCCATCGAGATCGCTCACCGAGAGCTTGGGGGGGGAAGGTGCGCCCCTTACGGCCGAACACGACATAGGCGTGGCCGGTGCGAACGTCTGCCGTCCTGCCGTCGACCTCGCCGATCGCCACGTCGTCGATCGCGTCGCCGTTGACGTCTCCGATGATCGCGACCGACCGGCCGAAATGGCTGTACTCCGGTGCGTTGGAACCGGTGATGCGGACGCTCGAAGCCTTGTCCGGCTTGTTCAAGTCGTACTCGATCACCGGCGGGAAAGTCTTGCGGCCGAAGAGGACCCAGGTCGTTGACCGGGATTCGTTCGCGATCACGATGTCGTCGAGGCCGTCACCGTCGATATCGCCGCCGCCGCCGAGGGTGCGGCCGACGCCGGCACCGTCGCTCTCGATGCGGAAGCCGTTCCTGCCGTTCAGCCCGGCGACGTCGACCACGCGCGGGAGCTTCTTGCGCGGCCCTCCGAACACCACGGCCACCTTGCCGTTTCGGTCATCGGCCTCTTGCGAACCGATGGCCACGTCGGCGTAGCCGTCACCGTTGACGTCGCCGACGCCGGCTGCCGAGGAACCGAGATAGTCTTCGGCGTTGTCGGTCGCGTTGCGGAGCTTGATGCCGGCATCGCTGAGGCTTTTGACGTCGATCGCGGCGCTCTCGCTGCGCGGCGCCTGCTGCGTGATCGTCGCCGGTTCGGCAGCGTCGGGCTCCTCGGGTGCCGCATGTACCGGCGAGACGACGAGGGCGAAAGCGAGGCCGAGCACCGAAGCCCGTGCGACCCGCGAACGCCAAACGCGGTGGTGGCAAATATCCGCCATAGACCTCGTCTTTCCCATTCGAACTCCAGGCACGCCGCTCTGCCCCCGCGCCTACTTCCATGCCTGCCCGAACAGCACGTAGCCGCCGCCGGGGCCGTGGACGCCGTCGGTTTCGATCTGATCCGAGCCGATGAGGAGATCGGCGCGCCCGTCGCGGTCGACGTCGCCCGCCGGCGCCAGAACTCCCCCCGGCATGTTGACGAGGCGGATGGTGGCGACGCCCGGCGTCGTGTCGAACTCCACGAGCTTCGGAAAATTCTCCTGGCCGAGCAGGACGTAGCCGCTCCAGGGCGTCGGCCCTCCGTCGAAGGCGAGATCGTCGAAGCCGTCGCCGTTCATGTCGCCGACGCCGCTCACCGACCGGAAGGTGGGATCGGCCCGGAATCCGTTCATGCCGTCAAGGCGCGTGAGGTCGAATGTGCGATCGAACGTCTTTCGCTTCGCCCCGAAGACGACGAAGCCCATGCGGGCAAAGGATGACTCCTTCGAACCGGCGGCGGTCAGCACGATGTCGTCGATGCCGTCGCCGTTGACGTCGCCGGCGGCGGCCGCCGTCGGCACACCGTGCCGAAAGCCGTATCCAAGCCAGTCGCCGGCGAGGGGGCCAGGCATCGCGAAGCCCGTCCGCCCGTCCAGATCGCCCAGCGAAAATCGCTCTGGGAACTCGCCCTTCCGTCCGAACACGACGTAGACGATGCCCGCCTGTCGACGGCCGTCGGGGCTCGCAAAGGGGGCACCGACCAGGAAGTCGTCGATGCCGTCCGCGTTGAAGTCGCCCGCCGCGGCGACGAGATTTCCGGTGCCGTCGCCCTTCTTCGCGGCGTCCATCCGGAAGCCGTTCCGGCCGTCGAGGTCGTCCACGGCGATCTCGGCCGGGAAGCCGCCTTCCGCGCGACCGAAAACCAAAAAGGCCGACCCGGCCTCGCCGCTCGACTGCTTCGCATCTGGCGCGCCGATGGCGATATCGTCGACGCGGTCGCCGTTGACGTCGCCGACGATGGCAACGGACTGGCCGAAAGTTCCGATCTCCCGACCCTTCGTGATGCGCAGTGCCCGCTTCCGATCGCGATTCTTCTCTTCGAAGACGATGGTGTCGGGAAAGCGTTCGCGGCCATAAAGGACCCAGGCACTCTCATCGTCGGAGTTCCTCATGACGATGTCGTGCAGCCCATCGCCATTGACATCGCCGCCTCCGCCGAGGGCGCGGCCGACAGCAGGGCCGCCCTCGACGCGGAATCCGTTCTTTCCGGTCAGGTTGACGACATCGACCACACGCGGGAGCCTCTTGCGCGCGGCGCCGAAGACGACGACCGCAAGCCCGTGCTCAGAGTTCGCGTCTTGCGAACCGATCGCCACGTCAGCATAGCCGTCGCCGTTGACGTCGCCGAGGCCGGCCGCCGTGAGACCGAGGTAGTCCTCGTCGTTCCAGGCAGCGTTTTCGAGCTTGATGCCGCCGCCCCGCAGGCTCTTGACGTCGATCGTGGCGATGGAGCTGCGCTCGATCTTCTGGGTGATCGTCACGGGCTCCGACGCGGGGCCCGCGTTGCCGGCCGCGTCGATGTTGATGAGGCGGTAGGTGTGTGTCTCGTTCTCGGGCAGCACGATCTCGAAGTTGCCACCTCGGGGGAAGCCGGTCTCGACTTGTTCTCCATCCTCGCGGTAGAGGCCGAAATTCTCCTCGCCGTCCTTCAGGAACTCGTGCGAGAGAACGGCCGTGAGTTCCCGGGTCGTCGTCTTCGCGGGGGCCGGCTTCTGCATGTCGGGGCCGAGGGCCAGCACGTAGGTGCCGGTCGGGGCTTCTGTGTCGATAAGGATCGTCCGGCTGAAGCCCCGCGACTTGCCGTCGAGCGTCGCTATCACCCTCACCTCGTTGACGCGCCGCTTGATCTCGGGGAACTGGAACTCGAAGCGTCCCTTGCCATCGGCTGTCACCGTGTCGGTGTAGCGGGGCTCGGGGTCGTCGTACTGCTTGCGGAGTTCGACCGTCACCGTCGCGCCGGGGGAGGTGCGGCCGCCGATCCGCGGGGTGGTGTCGGAGGTGTCGCAGCACGACCGGCCGGTGCGCGAGTCGCCGACGAGTTGGAAATCGGGCTCCTTGGGCGCGGCGTGGGCGGGTAATGCTGGGAGGCAGAGCGCAAGAAGCAGCGCCGTCGCCGGCATCGCCGTCGCCCGCACGACAGCGCCGGGAGAGCGCCACCCCGCGCTGATTGCTTCGCTGATTGCTGCCACCCTTATCACTCCGCTGCAGCATCTTTCGCGATCGGAACTGCCTCATCTGAATACCAAAAGATGTGGATTATCGCACCGACGGCAATCCTGGAGCGCCGCTGGTCCCCGGCCCGCTTCCAGGCGGCCGCATACGCCGACGGAGAAGCCTTCGGGGGCATTCAGTACGCATGTCGCCGAGCTGGAACGTCGTTCCACACATCTGTATCAAAATGGACCGAATATTGGAACGGTCTGGGTTTGCCCTGCTTCGACCTCGGAAGGTAATCATCGTTCGCCGAAACAGGCACGTGATTGGGTATGTCTTTCTGCCGATGTAGTGTCGTGATGGGAACGTCTGAGAGTGCAATCGTCAACGGTTGCAAGTCACTGCTCGCGGCATGCCTTGTGCTGGGATCATTCGAAGCATCGGCCGCCGACGTGACGCGTCGGCCGGTCGCCCAGACGCATCGGCCGAGCGAGGACGCGTCGGCGAGGCCGCTGCCGCTGCCGCTGCCGTCGCAGGCACTCGCGCTGCCGACGCTGCAGGGCGTCATGGCTGCGCCCGTCGCAAGCTCCGGCCGGCCCGCTTACGTACCCGGAAAGGCCGGCGACCCGGCCGCCGGCGGCCTCGAAGCTGTCCGCCTGCCGACCACCCGCGCGCCCGTCGCCGACGTCGCGGCGCCACAGGACTATGGCACCGGGCTCATTCCCTTTAACACGAGCCGTGTCCGCACTAGCGCGTCCAGTTCGACCGCACAGGTGCAGTTTCCGTTCAGCGCCGCCGGCCGGCTGTTCTTCCGGGTGGGCGCGTCATCGGCGTGGTGCTCGGGGGCGATGGTGGGGAAGGGTGTCGTCCTGACGGCCGCCCACTGCGTTTCTTCGTTCGGGACCCGGACCCTCTACGGCAGCTTCGAGTTCGTGCCGGCCTTCGACAACGGCAAGGCGCCGTTCGGCCGCTGGAAGGCGGAGCGGGTCTACCTGCTCACGAGCTACTTCGACGGCACCGACGCCTGCGCCGCCGCCGGCGTGGTCTGCCAGAACGACGTCGCCCTGCTGGTGCTGACGCCGCAGCGCAACAAGCTGCCCGGCACGACCACCGGCTGGTTCGGCTACGGCTATGACGGCTTCGGCTACGGAACCGGCCTCAGCCAGATCGACCAGCTCGGCTACCCGGCGACGCTCGACGGTGGCAACCTCATGCAGCGCAACGCCTCCATGGGCGCCGTGCGCGCCAACCTCGCCGGCAACCAGCTGATCGGCTCGCTGATGACCGGCGGTTCGAGCGGCGGGCCGTGGGTGGTCAACCTCGGCGTCGCACCGACGGTGAACGGCACCGCGTTCGGCGCCGAGGCGGGCCGCAACATCGTCGTCGGGGTGACGAGCTGGGGCTATGTCGACACCACCGTGAAGGTGCAGGGCGCCTCGCCGTTCACCGCGGCGAACATCAAGTACATGATGGACGCCGCCTGCACGGACTATCCGACCCGCTGCTGAGGCACGCGGGTCCGGCGCCGCCCGCGCGATCCCGTCGCGGGCGGCCGCTGTCGCGCTCAGGCCCCGGGGCCGCCGTTCAACAGCGCGCTGGCGCGGGCGATCGTCATCGGGTCGAGGCGGTGGTCCTCGGCGAAGGCGACGAGCAGGCGCTCGTCGCTCATCAGGTGGTCGAGCACGCCCGCGAGGAAGCCGGGCGACATCGACAGCGCGCGCAAATCGCCGGGCCCGAGGCCGGTGAGGGCGAGGAAGCGATCCAGCCGGTCCTCGTCGGCAGCGAGGAAGACGAGGGCATCGACGCCGAGCGATTCGGCTGCCTCGCGGTTCATCGGCGGCGCCTTGCCCGGCCTCATTCCGACACGGCCTTCGTCTTCGGGCCCGGACTCCCGATGCGAACGTGCCGTTCGTCCCGCCCGACTTGCATGACCCCTCCGTTCGGACGACTGTGCCGACGTGCCGGTGGCGGCTCGCGACCTCCTTCGATCGCGGCCGGACGGCACGCGTGGCGCACCGCGACGTCGATCGATCGCCGGGGTGCGAGTGTGGCTCGGTTCGCGCCGGGCGGGAAGTCCGCACGCGGACGAGCGGGACGAGCGATGGCCGAGAGCGACGAGGCGGGCCGGCGGGCCGAGAGCGACGGTCCCGACGACGGCGGACCGGTGACGGGCGGCGGCCGCACCAAGACGGTGATGATCGTCGAGGACAACGATCTCAATATGAAGCTCTTCCACGACCTCCTGGAGGCGCAGGGCTACCGCACGCTGCAGTGCCGCCTCGGCCGCGAGGCCTACGACCTCGCGCGCGCCGAGCGGCCGGACCTGATCGTCATGGACATCCAGCTGCCGGAGGTCTCCGGCCTCGAGGTGACGCAGCGCATCAAGCGCGACCCGGAGCTGCGCCACATCCCGGTCGTCGCCGTCACCGCCTTCGCCATGAAGGGCGACGAGGAGCGCATTCGCGCCGGCGGCTGCGAGGCCTACATGTCGAAGCCGATCTCGGTGGCGAAGTTCCTCGAGACGATCCGCAGCTTCCTGGAGCGCTGAGCGCACCATCGCCGGCGTCGTTCGATTCTCCGCTGCGCACGCGATCCGCGCCCGGGCGGACCCCTGGAATCAAAACGCCCCGCCGAGGCGGGGCGTGAAGACCGTGGTGATGCCGGCGGCCGGGCGGCCGCCGCGGCTCACTTGATCTTGGATTCCTTGAACTCGACGTGCTTCTTGACGACAGGGTCGTACTTCTTCTTGGTCATCTTGTCGGTCATCGTGCGCGAGTTCTTCTTGGTCACGTAGAAGTAGCCGGTGTCGGCGGTCGACACGAGCTTGATCTTGATGGTGTTGGCCTTCGCCATGGTCTTGTTCCCTGCGACGACGGCATCGCCTGCGACCGTGCGAGGCGTCGTCGATGCCGAATGCTGAATTGGCGGCATCACTGGCGGAGCGGGGGCGGAAAGTCAAGCACGGCGCGGCGCCGGGCCTGTCCGAACGCCGCCGCCCCTAGGCGCCCCCGGCGAGTTCGGCTATGTCACGCCGCGAGCCGGCCGACCGCGGCCGGCGCCCCATTTCGCGGCGCACTTCGGCGCCCCGTCCTCGACGCTGACAGTGAGGCTGCCATGACCGCCATCATCGACATCATCGGCCGCGAGATTCTCGACAGCCGCGGCAATCCGACGGTGGAGGTCGATGTCGTGCTGGAGGACGGCTCGCGCGGCCGCGCCGCCGTGCCGTCGGGTGCCTCGACCGGCGCCCACGAGGCGGTGGAGCTGCGTGACGGCGGCGCCCGCTATCTCGGCAAGGGCGTGCAGAAGGCGGTCGACGCCGTCAACGGCGAGATCTTCGACGCCATCGGCGGCCGAGACGCCGAGGAGCAGATCGCCATCGACCAGGCGATGATCGAGCTCGACGGCACGCCGAACAAGAGCCGGCTCGGCGCCAACGCCATCCTCGGCGTGTCGCTGGCGGTCGCCAAGGCGGCGGCCGATGCGGCGGGCCTGCCGCTCTACCGCTATGTCGGCGGCACGGCGGCCCGCACCCTGCCGGTGCCGATGATGAACATCATCAACGGCGGCGTGCACGCCGACAACCCGATCGACTTCCAGGAATTCATGATCATGCCGGTCGGCGCGGAGAGCTTCTCCGAGGCGCTGCGCACCGGGGTGGAGATCTTCCACACCCTGAAGAAGGCGCTGAAGCAGGCCGGCCACAACACCAACGTCGGCGACGAGGGCGGCTTCGCCCCGAACCTGCCGTCGGCCAAGGCGGCGCTCGACTTCGTCATGACGGCGATCGAGACGGCCGGCTTCAAGCCCGGCGAGGACGTCATGCTGGCGCTCGACTGCGCCGCCACCGAGTTCTTCAAGGACGGCGCCTACGTCTATGGCGGCGAGCGCAAGACGCGGGACATCAAGAAGCAGGTGCAGTACCTCGCTTCGCTCGCGGCCGACTACCCGATCGCCTCAATCGAGGACGGCATGTCGGAAGACGACTGGGACGGCTGGAAGCTCTTGACCGACAAGATCGGCGCGACGTGCCAGCTGGTCGGTGACGACCTCTTCGTCACCAACACGGCGCGGCTGTCGGACGGCATCGCCAAGGGCGTCGGCAACGCCATCCTCGTCAAGGTGAACCAGATCGGCTCGCTCACCGAGACGCTGGAAGCCGTCGAGATGGCACACAAGGCCGGCTACCGGGCGGTGATGTCGCATCGCTCCGGCGAGACCGAGGACGCCACCATCGCCGACCTCGCGGTCGCCACCAACTGCGGGCAGATCAAGACCGGCTCGCTCGCCCGCTCCGACCGGCTCGCCAAGTACAACCAGCTCCTGCGCATCGAGCAGGAACTCGGCCCGTCGGGCCGCTATGCCGGCCGGGCGGCCCTGAAGGCGCTCGCGGGCTGAGCGGCGGCGCGCGGCGGGTCCGGTGTCGATGCTCACCGTCATGGCGCTGCTTCTCGAGCTCGCGCTGACGACGGCGCTGGACGCGCGGTCGCGGATGCCGCCGCCGCCGCTTCCACCCGGCACCGACGTGAACGTGCAATGGCGGGCAAAGCCCGTCTTCCTTCCGCACCCGCCAAAGCCACCGCAGTAGAGCCTGCCCGCGGCTCTTCACCACGGTTCCCCGCCGCCGGTTGGCTTCGCCCTGCCGGCGGCGCATTCTCATGGCAAATCCGACACTTCTCCGGACCTCCTGCCGTGAAAGGACGAGCCCGCCGTGGAGCAGCTCGTCGCCCCGAACGCCTTCATCCTGTTCGTCGCCGGGCTGATGCTCGTCGGCGTGCTGTCGAGCCTCGTGGCCCAGCGCTTCGGGGCGCCGCTGCTGCTCGTCTTCCTCGTCGTCGGCATGCTGGTCGGCGAGGACGGGCCGGGCGGCGTGGTCTTCGCCGACTACCAGCTGACCTACGTCGTCGGCTCGATCTCGCTCGCCATCATCCTGTTCGACGGCGGGCTGCGCGCCCGCCACACCGGCGTGCGGCGGGCGCTGGCGCCGGCGGTCCTGCTCGCCACGGTCGGCGTCGTGGTGACGGGCGCTGTCGTCGGCTGGGTGGCGTGGCTGGTGCTCGGCCTCGATCCGCTGACGGCGCTGCTCCTGGGGGCCGTGGTGTCGTCCACTGATGCGGCGGCCGTGTTCTTCCTGGTGCGCGCCGGCGGCCTGAAGCTGCGCGCCCGCGTCAACGCCATCCTCGAGATCGAATCGGGCACCAACGATCCCGTCGCGGTGTTCCTGACGCTCTTGATCGTCGAGATCATCCTGGCGCACGGGCAGCTCGGCGTGGGCACGCTGTGGCTTCTGTTAATCCAGGCCGTGCTCGGCACCGCCATTGGCCTTGTCGGCGGGGCGGCCATCCGCATGCTCTTGAACCGGGTCGACCTGCCGGGCGGGCTGCATCCGATCTTCGTCATCGCCGCCGCGCTCGCCGTCTACGCGCTCGCCGCCGTGCTCGACGGCTCGGGCTTCCTCGCCGTCTACCTCGCCGGCCTCGCCGTCGGCAGCCGGCCGATGCGCGCCTCGGCGAGCGTCGCGAACTTCCACGACGCGGCGACCTGGCTCTGCCAGATCGCCATGTTCATGCTGCTCGGCCTCCTGGTGACGCCGTCGAAGCTCCTGCCGCTGCTGCTGCCGGCCCTGGTGGTGGCGGCGACGCTGACGCTCGTCGCCCGGCCGCTCGCCGTTCTCCTCTGCCTGACGCCGTTCCGCATCCCGTGGCGCGAGCAGGTCTTCGTCGGGTGGGTCGGCCTGCGCGGGGCGGTCTCGATCTTCCTGTCGACAATTCCGATGCTGGTCGGCGTGCCCGGCGCCGAGCTCATCTTCAACACCACCTTCGTCGTGGTGATCGCCTCGCTGATGGTGCAGGGCTGGACGCTGACGCCGCTCGCCCGCCGCCTCGGCCTGGCGCTGCCGGGCGTGGCGCGGCCGGTGCACCGGGTGGAGATCGACCTGCCGGGTCAGCTGGCGCACGAGGTGATCGGCTATCCGGTGACGGCCGACAGCGCCGTCGTCGACCCGTCGATGGTGCCGCGCTGGGCGCGGCCGGTGTTCGTCATCCGCGCCGGCCAGGTGTTTGATCCGGCCGCCTCGGGGCCGCCGGTCGCCGGCGACTATGCCTACTTCCTCGCCCCGCCCGACCGCGCCGCCGACCTCGACCGGCTGTTCTCCGCCGACGAGAGCGGCCGGGCGGCGCGGGAGATGCCGATCCTGCCGATCGACGCCGGGGCGAGGGTGGCGGTGGTTGTGGCCCTCTATGGCGGCACCGTCGCCGAGACGGAGGCGGGGCTGACCATCGCGGCGCTGTTCGACCGCCGCTTCGAGGGGGCGGTGGCGGAGGGTGACACCGTCGAGCTCGGCGCTGCGCGGCTTCTGGTGCGGACGCTGCGCGGCGGGGCCGTCGCGGAGGTCGGTCTCGTGCTGGTCGATCCCGACGCCCCGCCGCCGGCGCCGCCGCGGCCGAGCCGGCTCAGTCGCCTCGGACGGCTCGTCGGCGTCCACGGCGGCGCAAAAACGCTTCCTTAAGCATGGTCGCGCGACACTCGGGGAACCGCCGCAGCCGTCCCGCGGCGGCGGACGCGATCGATACGGAACCACCCCGGCCATGGCGACCCGCCAGCGCAGAAGCTCCTTCCTCGGCAAGCTCGTCTTGCCTGCCGTGCTCGTCGCGGTGCTCGGCTATTTCGCCTATCACCTCGTCAACGGCGATCTCGGCATGCGGGCGCGCGAGCTGATGGCGGCGGAGAAGAAGGCGCTGCAGGCGACCCACGCCGCCCTCGTCCTGGAGCGCAAGCACCTGGAGGCGCGGGTCCAACTGCTGCGCCCTGACAAGATCGACGCCGATCTCGCCGACGAGCGTGCCCGCATGCAGCTCGGCTACGCCCATCCCGACGAGATCGTCGTGTTCCGCGGCTCCGAGCGCGCAGCCCTGCCGGTCGCTTCAATCGGCAACAGTCAGGACCCATCCTTTCTCTCCCGTTGAAAGTGAATTGCTCGCCGCGGGGGCCTGAGGTCCAGCGTGTGCGCTTTCCATTGGCGCTCCCGGTCGGCTAAGGTTCGACCGGCCGAGAAAAGTACGCTCGCGGGAGGTCACATGGCCGCAGACGACAAAGCCGTGGCGCCCAAGCGCCCGACGGCAGCGAGATCCGGCGCCCGCGGCATGGCGTCGAAAGCCGCGACCGCCACGCAATCGTCGAAGTCACCTGGCCGCGGCAAGGTCGCGGACGACGCCAAGGCGCCGAACGGGCCCGCCACGCCCGCCGGCAACGGCCCGGAACCGATGACGAAGGCGGAGGAACTCGCCGCCTATCGCGAGATGCTGCTCATCCGCCGCTTCGAGGAGAAGGCCGGCCAGCTCTACGGCATGGGCCTGATCGGCGGCTTCTGCCACCTCTACATCGGCCAGGAAGCCGTCGTCACCGGCGTGCAGATGGCGCTGAAGCCCGGCGACGAGGTGATCACCGGCTACCGCGACCACGGCCACATGCTCGCCTGCGAGATGGATCCCAAGGGCGTCATGGCCGAGCTCACCGGCCGGCGCGGCGGCTACTCGAAGGGCAAGGGCGGCTCGATGCACATGTTCAGCGTCGAGAAGGGCTTCTTCGGCGGCCACGGCATCGTCGGGGCGCAGGTGTCGCTCGGCACCGGCCTCGCCTTCGCCAACAAGTACCGCGGCAACGACAACGTCTCCGTCACCTATTTCGGCGATGGCGCGGCCAACCAGGGCCAGGTTTACGAGAGCTTCAACATGGCGAAGCTCTGGCGGCTGCCGGTGATCTACGTCATCGAGAACAACAAGTACGGCATGGGGACGAGCGTCAACCGCGCCTCCTCGACGACCGAGCTCTGCCACCGCGGCCGCTCCTTCGACATCCCCGGCGAGGCGGTCGACGGTATGGACGTGCGCGCCGTGCGCGAGGCGGCGATGCGTGCCGTCGCCCACGCCCGCGCCGGCGAGGGCCCTTACATCCTCGAGATGCTGACCTACCGCTACCGCGGCCACTCGATGTCGGACCCGGCCAAGTACCGGACGCGCGAGGAAGTCGACAAGATGCGGGCCGAGCACGATCCGATCGAGCAGGTCCGCCAGCGCATCCTCGCCAATGCGTGGGCGAGCGAGGACGATCTCAAGGGCATCGACAAGGAGGTCCGCGACATCGTCAACGAGGCGGCGGAATTCTCCCAGCACGATCCGGAGCCGGACCCGTCCGAGCTCTGGACCGACATCGTACGCTGAGCAGAGGGAACCGCGATGCCGATCGAGATCCTGATGCCGGCGCTTTCTCCCACGATGGAGGAGGGCAAGCTCGCCAAGTGGATGAAGGCCGAGGGTGACATGGTCGCCCCCGGCGAGGTGATCGCCGAGATCGAGACCGACAAGGCGACCATGGAGGTCGAGGCCGTCGACGAGGGCCGGATGGGCAAGATCCTGGTTCCGGCCGGCACCGAGGGCGTGAAGGTCAACACGCCGATCGCGACGCTCATCGGCGAGGACGAGAAGCCCGGCGAAGCGCCGGCCGCCAAGTCGGCCCTCGAGGCGAAGCCGCAATCCGAGGCAAAGGCAGAACCGACGGCGGCCAAGCAGGCAAAGGCCGCCGGCGACTGGGAGGGGGCTGGAAGCCCGACTGTGGCCGCCCAGCCGAAGTCGGCCGAGCCCGCCGCCGACCCGGACGTGCCGGAAGGCACCGAGATGGTAACGATGACGGTGCGCGAGGCACTGCGCGACGCCATGGCCGAGGAGATGCGCCGCGACGGCGACGTCTTCGTCATGGGCGAGGAGGTCGCCGAGTACCAGGGCGCCTACAAGATCACCCAGGGGCTCCTGCAGGAGTTCGGCGAGCGCCGCGTCATCGACACCCCGATCACCGAGCACGGCTTCGCCGGCCTCGCGGCCGGTGCGGCGATGGCCGGGCTGAAGCCGATCGTCGAGTTCATGACGTTCAACTTCGCCATGCAGGCGATCGACCACATCATCAATTCGGCGGCGAAGACCCACTACATGTCGGGCGGGCAGATCACCTGTCCGATCGTCTTCCGCGGCCCGAACGGCGCCGCCGCCCGTGTCGCCGCGCAGCACAGCCAGGACTATGCCGCCTGGTATGCGGCGATCCCCGGCCTGACGGTGGTGCAGCCCTATTCGGCCGCCGACGCCAAGGGCCTCCTGAAGGCCGCGATCCGCGACCTCAACCCGGTCGTGTTCCTCGAGAACGAGATCCTCTACGGCCAGTCGTTCCAGGTGCCGAAGCTCGACGACTTCGTGCTGCCGATCGGCAAGGCGCGCATCGCCCGGCCTGGCAAGGACGTGACGCTCGTCTCCTTCGGCATCGGCATGACCTACACGACCAAGGCCGCCGAGGCGCTGGCCGAGATGGGCATCGACTGCGAGGTGATCGACCTTCGCACCATCCGTCCGATGGACATCAAGACGGTGGTCGCCTCGGTGAAGAAGACCGGCCGCTGTGTCACGGTGGAGGAGGGCTTCCCGGTCTGCTCGATCGGCTCGGAGATCGCCTCCAGGCTGATGGAGCTCGCCTTCGACTGGCTCGACGCGCCGGTCCTCAAGGTGACCGGCAAGGACGTGCCGATGCCCTACGCCGCCAACCTCGAGAAGCTCGCGCTGCCGAACGTCGGCGAGGTCATCGAGGCCGTGCGGGCGGTGACGTACCGGTGAGCTGAGCGGAGGCCCCGATGCCGGCGTGGGCGCTGTTCGCGGTCGGGCCGGTGGCGGGGATGATCTGCCTCGCCTGGGCGTCGGCGACGCTCCGGGTGCGGGTGAGAGCGGGGCGGCTCGCCGAGGCGGAGGTGATGCTGGCCCAGCTCGACCTCGTCTCCTTCCTGCTGACGAGCCTCAGCATTTTGGCCATCTACTTCGATATCGCCCGGGTGACGGACAACGAAAGGGTCGAGCAGATCATCGAGGAATGGGCGCGCTACCTGTTCTTCGTGTTCATATCGACCGGACTCGGACTGGGGCTCGCCCGCCGCTGGTGGAGCCTGCAGATCAAGAAGGGGAGCGCCTGACGGTGCCGATCGAGATCCTGATGCCCGCGCTCTCTCCGACGATGGAGAAGGGCAACCTCGCCAAGTGGCACGTCAAGCCGGGCGACAAGGTGTCGTCGGGCGACGTCGTCGCCGAGATCGAGACCGACAAGGCGACGATGGAGGTGGAAGCCGTCGACGAGGGCACGGTCGGCGAGATCCTCGTCGCCGAGGGCACGGCCGACGTGCCGGTCAACCAGCCGATCGCGACTCTGCTCGCCGAGGGCGAAACAGCGGGTGAGAAGAAGGCGGGTACTGCTGGCGGCGGGAACAAGCTCGCGGCCGATGTGCCCGCGGCCCCCCCCTCCCAGCCCTCCCCCGCGAGGGG
>CAMDHY010000068.1 GCA_945898215.1 Pseudoxanthobacter soli DSM 19599
AGACGAGCAGGTCGACCGCCTCCCGCCACGCCGGCGCCGGCGGCGGCTCGAGGAAGGCGAGCGCCGACGGGTCGGTGACACCCCAGGCCGCGAGGTCGAGGACGAGGCCGGAGAGATCGCTGTCGAGGATCTCCGGGCGGTCGTGCGGGGAAAGTGCGGCCGTCTGGCCGGCCTCCCACAGGCGGATGCAGACGCCGGCCTGGGTGCGCCCGGCGCGGCCGCGGCGCTGGTCGGCGCTCGCGCGCGACACCCGCACTGTCTCGAGCCGCGTCAGCCCGGTCGCCGGCTCGTAGCGCGGCTTGCGGGCGAGCCCGCCGTCGACGACGACGCGGACGCCGTCGATGGTGATCGAGGTCTCGGCGATCGAGGTCGCCAGCACCACCTTGCGGCGGCCCGGCGGCGACGGCCGGATGGCGCGGTCCTGCGCGGCGCCATCGAGCGCGCCGTAGAGGGGGGCGAGGTCGACGTCCGCCGGCAGCCGCCCGGCGAGGCGCTCCGCCGTCCGGGTGATCTCGCCCTGGCCCGGCAGGAAGGCGAGGATCGAGCCCGGCTCCTCGGCGAGCGCCGCCAGCACGGCGTCGGTGACGGCGTCCTCGAGGCGGGTGCGGGCGTCGCGCGGCCGGTGGCGGGTCTCGACGGGAAAGGCGCGGCCCTGGCTCTCGATGACGGGCGCGGTCGCCGGTGCGCCCGCGGCCCCCTCTCCGCTACCCAGCAACGCCGCGAAGCGGGCGCCGTCGATGGTGGCGGACATCACCAGCAGCCTGAGGTCCGGCCTGAGCGCGCCGCGTGCCTCGATCGCCAGCGCCAGCCCGAGGTCGCCGTCGAGGCTGCGCTCGTGCGCCTCGTCGAACAGCACTGCCGCCACCCCGTCGAGCGACGGGTCGTCGACGATCATGCGGGTGAAGACGCCCTCGGTGACGACCTCGATGCGGGTCGCCGTCGACACGCGGCTCTCCATCCGCACCCGGAAGCCGACCCGCCGGCCGACGTCCTCGCCCAGCGTCTCCGCCATCCGCCGCGCTGCCGCCCGCGCGGCGAGCCGCCGCGGCTCGAGCACGAGGATGCGCCCGTCGCCGCGCCAGGCGGCGTCGAGCAGCGCCAGCGGCACCCGCGTCGTCTTGCCCGCCCCCGGCGGCGCCACCAGCACGGCGGCGCCGTCGCGATCGAGGGCTGTGAGGAGTTCGGGGACAACGGCGTCGATCGGCAGCATGAGACGGCAAGAGTCCGGATGAGGGGGGCAAGTCAAGCGGCACGGCGGGCTTGCCTGCTTCGCCACGAGCCGCACTTCCGCGGAGTCATTCCAGGCCTCGTGCCTGGAACCCACGCGACCATCGCTCTGCCAACCGGAAGCGTCGCGCGTGCGGAGGCTCATGGGTCCCAGGCACGAGGCCTGGAATGACGGCCATCAATGACCGGCGATGCCGTCGAGTGTCCGGCCGGCGACCAAACCCCTTACGCCGCAGCGCCGCAGCAGCGTTTGTATTTCTGGCCGCTGCCGCAGGGGCAGGTGTCGTTGCGGCCGGGCTTGCCGCCGCCCGGCGACGACCGGCGGGCGGCGGCTTCTTCCTCGACGTCGCGCCAGTAGCCGTAGAGCCCGGCGACGCTCGCCGGCAATTCCTCGTGCGCGCCGCGCAGATCCGCGACGTCGATGCCGAGTTCGTCGCGCTTCGCAGGATCGATCATGAGGGCACTGATCGGCGCCATCAGCGCCCCGACGTCCTCGTCTTCCTGCATGGCGCGCGTCCAGTCCCGCCGGAAGTGGCGGACGGCGAAGCCGAAGCCGGACGCCCAGGCTTCGCCGGGGAAACGCTCGAACGGCCGGCCGGACGCATCGACCGCCGGCTGGAAGGCCTCCACCGGCAAGAGCAGCGGCCGATGCTCCGCGTCGGCGGCGAGACGCAGGGCGATGGCCTGGCGCAGGCGTTCGACGATGTCCTCGCAGCGGAGGCGGTCGGCCCTCGCGACCTTCGCGCCGGGGGCGAAGCCGCCGTCGAGGATCTCGCGCAGCACCGCCGCCGGCTCGAGGCTGCCCGGGCCGGCGACGAGACCGGCGAGGAAGCCGTCCATCGTCTCGATGTCCATCGACGTCGGCCGGCACGCCGGCGAGGTGAGGAACGCGACGAGCCAGTTGATCTCCTCGACATCCGGCAGGACCTCGACGGCGGGATCGGTGTCGTGGCCGAACGCGAAGGCGACGGCGGGATCGTCGAGCGGCTCGATCGGGCGGGTGGTTTCGGGGGGCGGCGAGGCCGGGTCGGCCTCCAGCGCGGCGAAGTCGGGCCTGAGTTCGGCGAGGTCGGCGGGCGCGAGGCACGTCTTGCTCATCACCCACAGGGTACGGGCGAGCGGGACCAGTTCGGCGGCACGCAGCCTGAGCACCGCCTCGTGCCAGCCGAGCCAGGCGCCCTCGTCCTCCTTGTCGATCGTCGGCGGCATGGCACGCAGCAGCGACACCGCTGCCTCGCGGTCGATGCGGCCGTCCACCGCCAGCTGCGCGACGACGTCGGCGACCACCCAGCGCACCATGCCGTCGGCGCCGGGGTCGAGGAGCAGACGCCGCGCCGGCGCGAGGTCGCCGTCGAAGGCGGCCATCAGGATGGCCGGGAAGGTCTCGGCGACGGCGTCGCCGAAGACGTCGTCGAGTTCCTCGCCCGGGCGGGCGAGCGCCGCCAGCAGCGGTGCCCACAGCTCGGTGCGCCGCGCCGCCGCCAGGACGTGCACGCCGAAGAAGACGAAGCGGGCGCCGTCCTCGTCGAGCTCCTCGCCGGACGCGACCTCAGCGAGGGCGGCGAGCACCGGGGCCGACAGGTGCTCGGCCTTGCCGACCGTCGCGCGCAACGCATCCGGATCTAGCTCTTCGGCGGTGATCGCGGCGAGGAAGGCCGCGACCGGGCCGAGCGCGGCGGCCGGAGCCGGAGAGAGTTTCGTCATGGCGGCGATCCTGGCGAACGGGAGTGGCACCATCGCCGGAGGAGGGGGCGATGTCAGCGGAGAAATTCGGGAAAGGCTGTGGAAGGAGGGCAACATTGGAATGCTATGACGCGATGCGTTATAGTCGCGATGTGATGGGAGCGCGACAGTGATCCGCAGCTTCGGCAACAGGGAGACGGCAGTTGTCTGGGATGGCCAGCGCAGCCGCAACCTTCCTCCGGACATCCAGGCTGCCGCCCTGCGGAAGCTGCGTCTGCTCAATCAGGCACAGCGGCTCGACGACCTGCGTGTTCCGCCCGGCAACCGCCTGGAGGCCCTTCGTGGCGGCCGGAAGGCGCAGCACTCCATCCGCATCAATGATCAGTGGCGAATCTGCTTCGTCTGGAGTGAAGGAGGCGCGAGCGATGTCGAAATCGTCGACTACCACGGCTGAGACGGACCTGCTCCCCAACCCCCACCCCGGCAACATCCTGCTTGTGGAGTTCCTCGAGCCGATGGGGCTCAGCCAGAATGCGCTGTCACGGGCGATCGGGGTACCACCGCGGCGGGTGAACGAGATCGTGCTCGGCAAGCGCTCCGTCACCGCCGACACCGATTTGCGCCTCACCCGCTATTTCGGCCTGTCGGAGGGGTTCTTCCTTGGACTGCAGGCCGACCACGACCTGATGGCAAGGCGCCGGGAGATCGGGCCGGAGCTCGCCCGCATCGTGCCGCGCGCCGCCTGAGTTGCCGGCCCCTCAGTTCTCGCCCATCGCGATCAGCGTCGCGTTGCCGCCGGCGGCGGCGGTGTTGATCGAGACGACCTGCTCGAGCACGAAGCGGGTGAGATAGGCCGGGCCGCCGGCCTTCGGGCCGGTGCCGGAGAGGCCGGAGCCGCCGAAGGGCTGGGTGCCGACGACGGCGCCGATCATGTTGCGGTTGACGTAGACGTTGCCGGTGTCGAGGCGGGCGACGACGCGCTCGACGGTCTCGTCGATGCGGGTGTGGATGCCGAGCGTCAGCCCGTAGCCGGTGGCGGCGATGGCCTCGACGACGCGGTCGAGATCGCGCGGCTTGTAGCGCACCACGTGCAGCACCGGGCCGAACACCTCGCGGGTGAGGTCCTTGCCGTCGGCGAGCTCGATCACCGTCGGCGGGACCCAGTGGCCAGCGGCAAGCGCGCCGCCGGGGACCCTGCCCTCGAACAGCACCTTCGCCCGGCTGCGCATGGCGACGATGTGGGCAGTGAGGCCGTCGGCGGCCTCGCGGTCGATGACGGGGCCGACGTCGGTGGCGGGGTCGCGCGGGTCGCCGAGGGTGAGCTCGGCGGCGGCGCCGGTGATCATCTCGATCATCCGGTCGGCGACGTCCTCCTGCACATAGAGAATGCGAAGTGCGGAGCAGCGCTGGCCGGCGGAGCGGAAGGCGGACATGACGACGTCGTCGGCGACCTGCTCGGGCAGCGCGGTGGCGTCGACGATCATCGCATTGATGCCGCCGGTCTCGGCGATCAAAGGCACGATCGGCCCGTCCTTGGCGGCGAGCGCGCGGTTGATGGCACGCGCGGTCTCGGTGGAGCCGGTGAAGACGACGCCGGCGACGCGCGGGTCGGCGACCAGCGCCGCGCCGACGCGGCCGTCGCCGGGCACGAACTGCAGGGCGGAGACCGGGACGCCGGCCTCGTGCAGGAGCTTCACCGCCTCGAAGGCGACCAGCGGCGTCTGCTCGGCGGGCTTGGCGACGACGGCGTTGCCGGCGACCAGCGCGGCCGAAACCTGGCCAAGGAAGATCGCCAGCGGGAAATTCCATGGCGAAATCGCTACGAAGACGCCGCGGCCGCGGTGGTGCAGGCGGTCGTCCTCGCCGGTCGGGCCGGGCATCACCTGCTCGGGGGCGAGCGTCTCGCGGGCGCGGGCGGCGTAGTATCGGCAGAAGTCGGCCGCCTCGCGCACCTCGGCGACGCCGTCAGCGAGCGTCTTGCCGGCCTCGAGCGCGGCGAGCGCGATGAAGCGGTCGCGGCGGGATTCGAGCAGGTCGGCGGCACGCTCCAGGGCGGCGGCGCGGTCCGGCACCGGCGTGGCGCTCCAGGCGCGAAAGCCAAGGGCGGCGGCCTCCATGGCGGAGCGGGCGGTGGCCTCGGAGGCCTCGGTGACGGTGCCGACGATGGTGCGGCCATCGGTGGGGCTGAGGACGTCGCGGGGCGTGCCGGCCCCGGCCGCTCCGTCGACCAGCGGGTGGGCGGCGGCGGCCGGCGTGGCGAGGCGGGCGACGGCGGTGGCGAGCGCCTCGCGCTCGGCGGCGCAGCCGAATTCGAGGCCGGCGGAGTTGCGCCGCTCCGGCGCATAGAGCGCGGCCGGCAGCGGAATGCGCGGGTGGCGGGCGAGGGCGCCGCCGGACAGCGCGCCGACGGCCCGCTCGATCAGCTTGTCGACCGGCACGCTCGGGTCACCGACGGCCGAGACGAAGGACGAGTTGGCGCCGTTTTCGAGCAGCCGGCGGACGAGATAGGCTAGCAGGTCGCGGTGGCCGCCGACCGGTGCGTAGATGCGGCAGGGGATGCCGTCCTTCTCGGTGACGATCTCGTAGAGCGCCTCGCCCATGCCGTGCAGACGCTGGAACTCGTACGGCGTGCCGGCGGCGATGGTGCGCACTTCGGCAACCGTCAGGGCGTTGTGGGTGGCGAACTGCGGGTAGAGCCGGCCGCGAGTGGCGACGAGGCGGCGGGCGCAGGCGAGGTAGGAGAGGTCGGTCGCCGGCTTACGGGTGAAGACGGGATAGTCGGACAGGCCGCGCTCCTGGGCGCGCTTCACCTCGGTGTCCCAGTAGGCACCCTTGACCAGGCGGACCATGAAGCGCCGGCCGAGGCCGCGGGCGAGCTCGTCCATCCAGTCGACGACGGCGACCGCACGCTTCTGGTAGGCCTGCACGGCGAGGCCGAAGCCGTCCCAGCCGGCGAGCGACGGGTCGGCGGCGACGCGGGCGATGACATCGAGGGAGAGCTCGAGCCGGTCGGCCTCCTCGGCGTCGATGGTCAGATTGAGGTCGTGAGCCTTGGCGAGCCGGGCGAGCTCGAGGAAGCGGCCGGGGAGCTCGGCGAGCACGCGCGCCTCTTGCACCGCCTCGTAGCGCGGGTGCAGGGCCGAGAGCTTCACCGAGATGCCCGGGCGATCCGGCAGCGCCTTGCGGCCGGCCTTGGCGCCGATCGCCGCGATGGCGTCGGCATAGGAGCGGAAGTAGCGCTCGGCGTCGGTGGCCGTGCGGGCGCCCTCGCCGAGCATGTCGTAGGAGTGGCGGTAGCCCTTGGCCTCGGACGAGCGGGCACGACCGAGGGCGTCGCCAATCGTCTCGCCGAGGACGAACTGGTGGCCGAGGATGCGCATCGCCTGGCGGGCGGCACCGCGCACCGCCGGAGAGCCGATGCGGCGGACGAGGCCGGCGAGTACCGAGGCCGGCGTCTCGCCGGGGTGGACCAGGCGGGCGGCGGTGGCGAGCGCCCAGGTGGAGGCGGAGACGAGCCAGCTATCCGTCGTCTTCGTCTCGCGCGCCTCGAACTGGGCGGCGGCGAGCTTGTCCTCGATCAGGCGGTCGGCGGTCTCGGCGTCGGGGACGCGCAGCAGCGCCTCGGCGAGCACCATCAAAGCGAGGCCCTCGCGGGTCGAGAGCCCGTACTCGCGGAGGAAATCCTCGACGCCGCCGAGGGAGCCTTGCGCCTTGCGGATGCCGGAGACGAGGCGCTTGGCGTCGGCCTCCACCGCCTGCTCGGCGGCCGGCTCGAAGCGCGCCTCATTCGCCAGGCGGGCGACGAGGGCGCCGTCGTCGTTGGCGTAAGGCGGCCGGAACGGCGGCGGCAGGCGGCCGGGGGCGTGGGCGGCCTTGAGGGCGGGGGACGCGGAGGTCTGAACGGTCATCGGAAGGCCCGGAAACGGAAACGGCGCCCGCGACCCTAGCAGATCGCGGACGCCGTCGAGAGGGTGGGCCCGGCCGGTGCGGCAGAGCGTGGCGGATCGTTCGGCCGCGCCAGGCGAGGCGCGCGAACGACGCGTGCGGTCAGTCGGCCTCGTCGGCGGAACCAGCGTTCAGCTGGCCGTAGTTCTGGATGCCGATCTGCTCCATCAGCTGCAGCTGCGTCTCGATGAAGTCGATGTGGTGCTCTTCGTCCTGGAGCAGGTCCTCGAACAGCTCCATCGACACGTAGTCGCGCTTGTCGCGGCAGAGCTCGCGCGCTTCGGTGTAGAGCTTGCGGGCGGAGTACTCCGCCGCGAGGTCACACTCCAGCACTTCCTTGATGTTCTGGCCGATACGCAGCACGTCCAGTGTCTGCAGGTTCGGGTGGCCTTCGAGGAAGATAATGCGCGTCACGAGCTTATCGGCGTGCTGCATCTCCTCGATCGACTCTTCCCGCTCCTTCTTGGCGTACTTGGTGAAGCCCCAGTCGTCGAGCAGGCGGTAGTGCAGCCAATACTGATTGATCGCGGCAAGCTCGTGCTTCAGTGCGCGGTTCAGCATCTCCAGGACTTCGGGATCGCCCTTCACCGGAAATTCTCCTCATGCGTGCGCCTCGGTGGCGCTCCATCGTGAGGTTATACTAATTCTAATTCCTAGAAGATCAACCGGCGCGGCGCAGGGCGGCGGCTGCCGGCAGGGTCGGCGCCGGCAGGGTCAGTTGCGGCAGGATCACGGCCGGCAACGTCGTTCCGGGCTTGGCGGGGCGCAGGACGGTGGGCAGCAGCACGACCGACGGCGCAGGGAGCTCGCCAACGGTACGCGCCCGCTCGTGCTCGGCGCGCGGGCAGTCGGCACAGGCGTGCTGATGGGCCGCGGCGGGATGCTCGGCGGGATCGAGGAAGGCGGGCAGGCCGCGGGTGGCGCCGTGCAGCACCTCGACGACGAGCGGGAAGCAGCCGCCGCAGCGCGGCCGGCAGCCGGCGGCGCGGAAGACGGCACCCGGGGTGATGACCTGCCGGCCCGGCTCAAGCGCGACCTCGGCCGCGGCATCCCGCAGCACGTCGTCCGTCAGCTTGTTGCAGTGGCAGACCATCATGGAGAAGGCGCTCCGGCGGCTCGTCCCGGCCGTTGCGCCCTGCCCTTCCGGCGGGCGCTCCGCGGCCGACGAAGAAGTCGTAGACCGCCGCGGCCCCGGGCGCAACAGAAATGCGAACCATTCGCAAGTTGGAGTTCTTCCAGACTCCGCGCTCGCGGGGTGATCGGATCGCCTCGCCGGTGCCGGCCGGTGCCGTGGCGCTCCGGTGCGGGCTTGTGGCGGAGGCGAAGTTGGCGCTAGCTGCGGGACCAACCCGACGCCGAACGTGGAGAGAAACGCCCGATGACGACGTCGACGCCAGCGGCCGCGCCCCGGCCGACGCTCGTGCTGACCGGAGCGAGCCGCGGCATCGGCCACGCCACGGTCAAGCGCTTCTCGGCCGCCGGGTGGCGGGTGATCACCTGTTCGCGCCAGCCGTTCTCTGACAAGTGCCCGTGGCCGGCGGGGGAGGACGACCACATCCAGGTCGACCTCGCCGACCCCGCCGATCTCGAGGACGCGGTCGAGGAGATCCGCCGTCGCCTCGGCACGGCCTGCCGGCTCGACGCGCTCGTCAACAACGCCGGCATCTCGCCGAAGGGCGAGGGCGGCAGCCGGCTCGATTCCCGCTCGACGGCGATGGAAACATGGCGGGCGGTGTTCCAGGTGAACTTCTTCGCTCCGATCATGCTGGCGCGCGGTCTGTTTCCCGAGCTCGCTGCGGCGCGCGGCTCGGTGGTCAATGTCACCTCGATCGCCGGCGGCCGGGTGCATCCCTTCGCCGGCACCGCCTATTCGACCTCGAAGGCGGCGCTGGCGGCGCTGACGCGCGAGATGGCGGCCGACTTCGGCCCGCACGGCATCCGCGTCAACGCCATCGCGCCGGGTGAGATCGACACGGCGATCCTGTCGCCGGGCACCGAGTTGATGGTCGGCGACATCCCGCTGCGCCGCCTCGGCAAGCCGGCAGAGGTGGCCGACACGATCTTCTATCTGTGCTCCGACGCCTCCTCCTACGTCAGCGGCGCCGAGATCCACATCAACGGCGGCCAGCACGTCTGAGGCGGCGGGCAGTCGCAAGGCCGGACGGAACCCTCGTCAGCGCGGCCGACTTTCGATCAGTGACGGCCATGCCCCGCCGTGACGCAGCGGGGCCGGCTCGCCATGATCTTCCGACAACGAAGCCACTGGTTTCGCGACAACCAAGAAGGACACCCGACCGATGGCCATCACCCAGAAGGAAGAAGCCCGGGCGCTCAACGCCGAGGAGCGCGAGCTCGTCGAGAAGTCGCATCACCCGGCCCTGCAGCAGCTCTCCGACCAGGAACTCGGCGATCTCGTCAAGCTGGTGCGGGCGCGCCGCGACAAGGCGCAGACCATCGCCGGCCACCGCCGTCGCGAGATGCGCGGCAAGGCGGCACCGCGCGGCGTGACGCCGTCGAGCGCCGACGAAGGCTCGCGCACCAAGCTCGCCGTGCTGGCGATGGCGGTGCGCCGCCTCAACAGCGAGGCCGAGCGCCGCCGCCGCATGGCGGCGAGCGTCGCCCTCGTCTCCAACGCCCAGAAGGCGCTGGCGCTGCGGCAGGCGAGCACGGAGCACGGCGGCCACGCGCACAACTCCCGCCACGCCCACCAGGGCATGCGCGACATCTCGAACCAGCGCGTCGACAGCCTGATCCGCCCGATGGAGCGCGGCCGTCTGCGCAAGGCAGCAAGCGTCGCCCAGGCGAAACGCGACGGGCGGTGAGGCACACGCCGATCTCGTGCCGGAGGGCGCAAGCTCCCTTGACGCGAATACGCCCCGCGGCAGACCATTCCGGCCGATCGCGGGGCGCTCGTCCCGCAGGTTGACGGACGGCCGCAGCTGAGTGGCCGCCGCAGTGGAAACCTGAGGGAGAGACGCCGTGACCGACAACACCAAAGCCCTGGCGCCGAAAGCGAAGGCCACCCGCATCCTGCGCCCGTCGCGCCGCACCGTGCTCACCGGCCTCGGCGCCGCCGCGACGCTGCCGCTTCTCGGTCGCTTCAACATCGTCCGCGCTCAAGGGTCGCCGCTGAAGGTCGGGCTGATGCTGCCCTATTCGGGCACTTTCGCGCAGCTCGGCGAGAACATCACCGCCGCCTTCGAGCTGCTGATCGCCCAGAAGGGCGGCACGCTCGGCGGCCGGGCGCTCGAGATCATCAAGCTCGACGACGAATCCAATCCGGCTAAGGGCCCGGAGAACATGAAGCGCCTCGTCGACCGCGACATGGTCGATGTCGTCGTCGGCACCGTCCACTCCGGCGTGCTGATGGGCATGCTGCAGGTGGCGCGGGAATCCGGCACGCTCTTGATCATCCCGAATGCCGGCGCCGGTGCGGCGACGGGCGCCCAGTGCGCGCCCAACGTTTTCCGCTCGTCGTTCTCCAACTGGCAGCCCGCCTATGGCTGCGGCCGCATCGCCGCCGACGCCGGCTACAAGAAGCTCGCCTACGTGACGTGGGACTACGCGGCCGGCAAGGAATCGGCGGCGGGCTTCGAGCAGGGCGCCAAGGAGAAGGGCGCCGAGGTGGTGCAGGTGCTGACCGTGCCGTTCCCGGAGACCAACTTCCAGCCGGTGCTGGCGCAGCTTCCCGGGCTCGGCGTCGATGCGGTCGGCGCCTTCTATGCCGGCGGCGGTGCCGTGCAGTTCGTCAAGGACTACGCAGCCGCGGGCCTGAAGGACAAGCTGCCGCTGATCGCCTCGGGCTTCGTCACCGACGGCACGCTCGGCGCGCTCGGCGGCGTCGCCGACGGCCTCGTCACCGGCCTGCACTATGCCGACGGGTTGGACACGCCGACCGACAACGCCTTCCGCGCCGCCTTCAAGGAGAAGGCCGGCCGCGAGGCGGACGTCTACGCCGTGCAGGGCTACGACGCGGCGCAGTTGCTCGCCGTCGGGCTGGAGGCGGTGCAGGGCGACTTCGACCAGACCGACGCCCTGCACAAGGCGATCGCGAGCGCCAAGCTCGACAGCCCGCGTGGCCCGATGACGCTTTCGCCCTCGCACAATCCGGTGCACAACATCTACCGGCGCGTGGTCAGGGACGGCAAGAACATGGTCGACGGTGTCGCCGTCGAGGCGCTCGCCGATCCAGGTGTCGGCTGCACGATGACCTGAACCACGGTCCCGACTTCCTTTATCCGCGGGCGGGGCCGTCCCCGCCCGCTCGTTTTGCGCCCGGCTGCTTCTGCCCTCCCAGCCGCCCCCGACGACGGATCAACGATGGACGCGGCGACGCTGCTGACCCAGGTGCTGAACGGTCTGCAGTACGGGCTGCTGTTGTTCCTCGTGGCGAGCGGGCTGACGCTCGTCTTCGGCATCATGGGCGTCATCAACCTCGCCCATGGCAGCCTGACGATGGTCGGCGCCTATCTCGCCTACGCCATCGGCGCCGCCACCGGCTCGCTGTGGCTGGCGCTGCCGCTCGCGGTGGCGGCCGGCGCGGTGTTCGGGGCGGTGCTTGAGCGCGTGCTGATCCGCCGCTTCTACGACCGCGCCCACCTCGACCAGGTGCTGTTGACGTTCGCGCTCATCCTCCTGTTCGAGGAGGGCCGCTCGCTCCTCGTCGGCAACGACTTCCACTCGGTACCGATCCCGCCGGTGCTCGACTGGTCGGTGCCGATCTCCAGCATCTTCAGCTACTCGGCCTATCGGCTGTTCGTGCTGGCCGTCTGCGTCGTCATCGCGGCATTGCTGTTCCTCGTCATCCACCGCACCCGCTTCGGCGGCATGATCCGCGCGTCCGCCGAGAAGCCGGAGATGGTCGAGGCGCTCGGCATCCCGGTGTCGCGGGTGCAGATGGCGGTTTTCGCGCTCGGCACGGCGCTCGCCATGCTCGCCGGCGCCCTGTCGGCGCCGCTCACCTCGGTCTATCCGAACATGGGCGACGGCGTTTTGATCGTCTCCTTCGTCGTCGTCGTCATCGGCGGCATCGGCTCGATCGCCGGCGCCTTCTGGGGGGCGCTCTTGATCGGGCTCGTCGACACGCTGGGCAAGGCGCTGGTGCCCGATCTCGCCGGCATCGCCGTCTACGTGCTGATGGCCGCCGTGCTGCTGTGGCGGCCGACCGGCCTGTTCGCCCGCGCGGCCTGACACGCATGCTGCCGCAGACCCGCACCGCCAGGCTCGCCCTCGTCGCCGGCTTCGTCGCGCTGGCGCTGCTGCCGCTGGTGCTGCCGCCGTTCTACCTGATGCTCGGGTCCACCGCCTTCGTGGCGGCGACCTTCGCGCTCTCCCTGCAGCTGCTCGTCGGCGGCACCGGCCTCGTCAGCCTCGGCCACGCCGCCTTCTTCGGCATCGCTGCCTACAGCGTCTATTTGATCTCGCCGGGCGACACGCCGCTGTCGGTGTTCGTGACGCTGCCGGTGGCGATGATCGCGGCGGGGCTTTCGGCGCTCGTCATCGGGGCCTTCGCACTCCGGACGCGGACGTTCTTCTTCCTGATGGTGACGCTTGCCTTCGGGCAGATGGTCTACTTCGTCTTCCACGACACCGGCCTCGGCGGCGGCGCCGACGGCGTCTTCGCGCCGCGGCCGATCCTCGGCATCGAGGGCTTTTCGCTGCCGATGGGCCGGCGCGAGCGGGGGCTGACGCTCTACTACGTCAACCTCGCGGTGATGGCGGCGACGTTCCTCGTGCTCGCCGGCGTGCTCGCCTCGCTGTTCGGGCGCGTCCTCGTCGGCATCCGCGTCAACGAGCACCGCATGCGCATGCTCGGCTACGACGTCTACGCCTACAAGCTCGCCGCCTTCACGCTGGCAGGGGCGCTCGCCGGCCTCGCCGGCCACATGTTCGTGGTGCAGGAGGGCTTTGTGAACCCCGAGCTCGTCGGCTGGCACCGCTCGGCCGAGGCGCTCTTGATCATCATCCTCGGCGGGCTCGGCACGCTGGTCGGGCCGATCCTCGGCGCGATCGCGCTCACCGCGCTCGGCGAGGCGAGCCAGCAACTGACCGAGCGGCAGCTGCTGGTGGAAGGCCTCGTCATCCTGGCGGTGGTGCTGGTGCTGCCGCGCGGCCTCGCCGGGCTGTTCTCGCGGCGGGCGCGGAGCGCGGTGGCAGTCGAGGTGGCGACGGCGGAAGACACGCCGACCGCGCAGACGGGACCCCTGGGCGCCGCAGCACCCGTGCGAACGGAGGCGGCGCCGTGAGCGCCCCTGCCGCGCCGTCCCCTGCGCTCTCGGCCCGCGGGCTCACCCGCCGCTTCGGCGGCCTCGTCGCCGTCCGCGACGTCGATCTCGACCTCACGGTCGGCGAACTGCACGCCGTGATCGGGCCGAACGGCGCCGGCAAGTCGACGCTGATCAACCTTTTGTCCGGCGACCTCGCGCCCACCGCCGGCGAGATCCGCATCGGCGGCACCGACGTCGCCGGCTGGCCGGCCTTCCGCATCGCCCGGCGCGGCGTCGGCCGCTCCTACCAGCGCACCAACATCCTCGGCGAGCTCACCGTGCTCGAGAATGTCCGCCTCGCCGCCCAGCGTGGGCGGACGACGGTCGGCGGCCTGCTCGCCCCGGCCGGGCGGCGGCGCGACATCGTGGCCGCGGCGGAGGCGGCGCTCGCGACTGTCGGGCTCGCGAGCCGGGCGGCGCGGACCGCAGGTCTCCTGTCGCATGGCGAGCAGCGCCAGCTCGAGATCGCCATGACGCTCGCCACCGAGCCGACGATCCTGCTCCTCGACGAGCCGCTCGCCGGCATGGGGCCGGAGGAGGCGGAGGCCACGGGGCGGCTGATCGCCGGCCTCGCCACGCGCCACGCGGTGCTGCTCGTTGAGCACGACATGGACGTCGTCTTCGCCATTGCGAAGCGCGTCACGGTGATGGTGAACGGGGCCGTGATCGCGACCGGCCTGCCCGACGCCGTGCGCGCCGACCCGCAGGTGCGGATTGCCTATCTCGGCGAGGACGCATGAGCGCCGGGATCGCAAGCTCCGGGACCGCCAGCGCCGCCGGCACCCGCGCGACGGCGCCGCTGCTGGAAGCGCGCGCGGTCCACACCTACTACGGGGCGAGCCACATCGTCCGCGGCGTCGACCTCGCCATCGGACCCGGCGAGACCGTCGGACTGATGGGCCGCAACGGCATGGGCAAGACGACGCTGATCCGCTCGCTCATCGGCCTGACGCCGATCAAGCGCGGCAGCGTGGCAGTCGGCGGCACCGATGTCACCGGCTTTGCGGCCTCGCGCATCGCCCGCCTCGGCGTCTCCTACGTGCCGGAGGGACGCGGCATCTTCGCGAGCCTGTCGGTGCGCGAGAACCTGACTCTGGCGGCGCGGCCGGGTGTGGACGGCGAGCGGGCGTGGACGCTGGAGCGCGTGCTCACCGTGTTCCCGCGGCTCGCCGAGCGCATCGGCAACGGCGGCGACCAGTTGTCGGGCGGCGAGCAGCAGATGCTGTCGATCGGCCGGGCGCTGATGACCAACCCGCGCCTGATCGTGCTCGACGAGGCGACCGAGGGGCTGGCGCCGCTGGTGCGCGCCGAGATCTGGCGGACGCTGGCGCTGATCCGCGCCGGCGGCACGGCGACGCTGATCGTTGACAAGACGGTGAGCGCGATGGCGGAAGCCTGTGACCGCATCCTCGTGCTGGTGAAGGGGACGGTGGCCTTCGAGGGACCACCGGCTACGCTGGTCGCCGACGCGGAGGCGATGCAGCGACATCTGGGGGTCTGAGGGGGGAAGGTTGCCAGTCGGAAGTCGGAAGTCGGAAGTCGGAAGTCGGAAGTCGGCAGTGGGGCCGCGGCGGCTTTTCATTCTCCCACCGTGAGGTGGGAGAAAATGCCCCCGAAGGGGGCGGTTGAGGGCCCGCGCGCAGCGTGGGGGCGACACCCGCGGCGGCTGCACCCGCGGCGGCTACCGCGCCGCTCACGCGGCGTGGCCCTCACCCGCCCTTCGGGCACCCTCTCCCTCCCTGCGGGCGGGAGAGGGAAAGCCGTGCGCCGCTCGCCCACAGTGTTTCCCCTCTCCCACCCTCCCGAAGAATCCGCTATCTTCGCCTCGGTCGGGGGCGACCCAACATGAAGCGGGACCACATCGGCGGCACGCGGCCTGCGCGCGGCGCGTCGATGCGCGGTGTTCGACTGTGCGGCGGACCGGCGGGTCGTGCCGCGGAGGGGGGAGAGACTTCATGCGGTCCATCATCCGCCATTCCATCATCCGGTCGGTGCGCGCCGTCGTGTCCGTGCTGGCGGTCGTCGGGCTGGCCGGCATCGGCGCGCTTGTGCTCGGCCTCGGATCCGCCGCCACGCCGGTCGCGGCCGACGAGCTGAAGCTGATGTGTCCCGGCGAGGGCGGCGACGGCTATCGCTTCAAGGACCGCCGCACCAAGGACGAGAGCGAGATCAAGGACCCGCAGCTGAAGGCGCTCGCCGAGCAGGCCTGCGAGACATCGCTCGGGGCGACCGCCGAGGCCGGGCCGGTGACCATCACCAACAAGCAGTCAAAGCCGATCTATGTCGGCTTCACCACCATCGACCACAAGCCGGGCCCGATCACCTGGGGATCCGGCTGCACGAAGTCCGGCAAGGGCGCCAGGATCGCCGCCGGCGCCACCTGCAAGGCGACAGTGGCGAGCAACGCCGCGCCGTCGCGCTTCTGCGCCAGCCCGAAGGCGGTGCCGGCCGACTGCTTCGACGCGCAGCAGAACCGCCAGACGATGGTGGAGACGAACTTCGAGCCGAGCACCAACGCCGGCTGCTTCAACAAGGGCAACTGCGTCTGGTTCGACATCAGCGTGATCCCGCAGAACTGCACCGACGCTCTGTGGAAGAAGAACCAGTGCGCCAGCACCGGCGGCGCCTCCTACAATTTCCCGCTTTCCATCGCCTGCGGCACTGGCGCCAAGCCCACCTACACCTGCCAGGGCCCGACGACGACGAAGTGGGGCAACTCGAACTATCCCGGCAAGTGCGGCAATCCCGACGCCACCTGCCAGAGCAAGGCGAACTGCCAGAACGCCTATTTCTACCCGATGTTCTACCCACCCGAGAACAAGTACCAGCCGAACGCGGTCTGCCTGTCGGGCCAGACGCTCGCCATCACCTTCCTCGCCGGAAAATAGTCCGCCCCGGCGGCACGCGACGGCGGGTGCCACGCGGGCACCCCGTCGCGGCCGCACCCGGGTGCCAGGGAGCGACCTCCATGCGCATCGTGAAGAGCCTTACCCACATCGGATCTTCGTTCGTGCTCGCCGCCGGCCTCGCCGTGGCGGGCCTCGGCCTCGCCGCCACGCTCTCGCCGGCCGTCGCCGCCAAGGAGCTGAAGCTCGTCTGTCCGAAGGACGGCGGCGACGGCTACGCCTTCAAGGACCAGCGGACGAAGGAGACGACGCCGATCCGCGATCCGCAGCTGAAGGCGATCGCCGAACGCGCCTGCAAGGGCCCGAAGCTCGACAGCACCGAGACCGGGCCGGTGAAGATCGTCAACAAGCAGAGCGTGCCGATCTATGTCGGCTTCACCGCCTCGGGCGGCACGCCCGGCTCGATCAGTTGGGGCTCGGGCTGCTCGAAGAGCGGCAACGGCGTCAAGATCGCCGCCGGCGCCACCTGCCAGGCGAGCGTGACGGCCGACGGCACCTCGACGCGCTTCTGCGCCGACACCGACGCGGTACCCTCGAACTGCTTCGAGGCGCAGCAGAACAACCAGACGATGATCGAGACGAACTTCGAGCCGGCGTCGAACGGCGGCTGCTTCAACCAGGGCAACTGCGTCTGGTTCGACATCTCGCTGATCCCGTCGACCTGCACGGACCAGCTGTGGGACCAGAACCAGTGCGCCGACACCGGCGGCGCCTCCTACAACCTGCCGGTCCAGGTCGCTTGCGGCTCCTCCACCGTCTACACCTGCCAGGGCCCGGTGAGCAGCGCCTGGGGGCCGGAGAACTACCCGAGCCAGTGCGGCAACCCGGACTCCACCTGCCAGAGCTCGCCGAACTGCCAGAACGCCTATTTCTACCCGATGTTCGACCCGCCGGAGAACCAGTACCAGCCGAACACCGTCTGCACGGCGGCCCAGACGCTGACGATCACCTTCCTCGCGGGGGAGTGAGGGCCGGGGGGCTGTTTCAGGCGAGCTGACTGCATCCGTCGGGGGTGAGAGGCCGGGCGGAGATTTTGCAACAGTCGGATCGGATTTTGCGCCCGACTGTTGGTGTTGTTGATTTCGCTGGTGAAATTCACGCGGGGCGACAGAGCCGGCGCCCGCCGCGCGGGAGCCCGTCACGGACAGTGGGCCCGGCGACACCGCTGTAGTGCTCGCCCCCTGTCCCGCCCCCCGTTTGCACCGGCCGCCCCCGTGTCCTAAATGGGAGGATGTCTGCGGCGGCCTTTTGCCATCGCCCCCCTCTCGCCCACCAGGACCACATCCCATGCGCTTCTCGGACCGGATCCCGTCACGCCTCGACGACGAGGACGATGAGGAGAAGACCAAGACCCCGCAGTCGATCCCGGTCGACAAGCACCTGTTCGACGCCCGCACGGTGCTGATCACCGGCGGCATCACCCAGGAGCTCGCCCGCGACGTCACGGCGCGGCTGTTCGCGCTGGCGCACGTCTCCAACGACCCGATCACCGTGGTGGTGTCGTCGCCCGGCGGCCACGTCGAATCCGGCGACATGATCCACGACGCCATCAGGTTCATCCGCCCGCGCGTGCGCATCCTCGGCATGGGCTGGGTGGCGAGCGCCGGCGCGCTGATCTACGTCGCGGTGCCGAAGGAAGACCGCTACTGCACGCCGAACACCCGCTTCCTGCTCCACCAGCCCTCCGGCGGCTCGAGCGGCCCAGCCACCGACATCGAGATCCAGGCCCGCGAGATCCTGAAGATGCGCGACCGCCTGAACCGCATCTTCTCGGAGGCCACAGGCCAGCCGGTCGAGCGCATCGACCGCGACACCGACCGCGACTACTGGATGGGCCCCGAAGACGCCATCGCCTATGGCCTGGTCGGCAAGGTGGTGCCGTCGATCGACGACCTCGTCTGACCGGGAGGCCAGCGTGAGCCCCCTCTCGCGCGGCGGGCTGGCCGCGGCCGTCGTCCTCGCCGGCGTCGGCCAGGCGGCGGCGCAGTCCGCTGGCCCCTACGACATGCGCTACGCGGTGGCGGCGGAGACGCCGCTCACCGCCGACATGGACAAGGGCTCGCGTGTGACCGGGGCTATCCCGGCGGGCTCCGACGGCATCGTGCTGCGCTGGTGCCGGCCGGAAATCCCGTTCGCCACCTGGCAGTTCGGCTCGCCGGCGACGTGGCGCAAGCTCCTCGACGAGCGGCGCTGCGAGGTCGGCTGGAACGGCAAGGTCGGCACCGTCGACGGCAGCGCCCTGCAGCCGGTGCGCTGACCAACCCGCCAGACACCCACCACCCGAGGACGAGGCGACGGACATGACGGTGAAGGTTCCGACCATCGACGCCGCCGGGGTCGCCATGCCGGCGATCGGGCTCGGCACCTGGGACCTGCGCGGCGCGGAGTGCGTGTCGGTGGTCGGCGAGGCAATCGGCCTCGGCTACCGCCACATCGACACCGCCGCCATGTACGCCAACGAGCGCGAGGTCGGTGAGGGCATCCGGGCGAGCGACGTCCACCGCGGCGACCTGTTCGTCACCACCAAGGTGTGGCCGGACAATCTCGCCCCAAAGGACCTGCTGCGGTCGGCCGGGGAGAGCCTCGAACGGCTCGGCCTCGCCTATGTCGATCTCTTCCTCATCCACTGGCCGAGCCGGACGGTGCCGCTCGCCCAGTCGATCGACGCGCTCTGCGAGGTGAAGCGGCGGGGCTGGGCGCGCGCCATCGGTGTCGCCAACTTCACCGTGGCGATGGTCGAGGAGGCCGCCGCGCGCGCCGTCGAGCCGCTCGCCTGCAACCAGATCGAATACCACCCCTATCTGTCGCAGACGCGCGTGCTCGAGGCCTGCCGCCGCCACGACATGGCGGTGACCGCCTATTGCCCGATCGCCCGCGGCGCCGTGTCCGACGACCCGGTGATCCAGGAGATCGCAGCCGGGCACGGCCGCACGCCGAGCCAGGTGGCGCTGCGCTGGCTGATCCAGCAGCCGGGCGTCGCCGCCATCCCGAAGACGGCGCGGCGCGAGCGCCTGATAGAGAACCTCGGCGCCGTCGAGTTCAGCCTGACGGAGGCCGAGATGGCCCGTATCGCCGGCCTCGCGCGGCCCGACGGCCGGCTGATCGAGGAAGATCACGCCCCGGTGTGGGACGCCGCCGAATAGGCGGCCGCCTCACGTCACCACGGGCGGGTCGTCGACACCGCGCAGCGCCGCGGCGCGCGAGCGCGAGACGAACTGCCGGCGGGCGAGCACGGCGACGATGAACGTCGTCGTGGCCAGGAACGCCCACGGCCCGGCGAACCAGCCGAGCAGCCCCACCGACAGGAACATCGCCCGGAGGCCGCGGTTGAAGTGGCGCCCGGCGATGACGATCATGTCGGCGGCCCGGCCGACCGCCGCCCGCCCCTCCGGCGTCTCCGCCGCCTCCCCCTGCGGCACGGCGCCGACGAGGATCGAGGCGTAGTTGAACAGCCGGTAGGCCCAGCCGAACTTGAAGAAGGCGTAGGCGTACATCAACAGCAGGCCGAAGCCCTTGGCCTCCCACGCCCCGGCGCTGACGCTGGCAGGGGCGATGTCGGACATCACCTCGGCGACGCGGTCGGAGGAGTTCAGCACCGCGAAGGCGGCGCCGATGGCGAGCGCCGACGTGGAGGCGAAGAAGGCGCAGCCGTTCTGCAGCCCAGTCATGATGGCGGTGTCGACCATGCGCATCTCGCGCTTCGCCATCGTCGCCACCCAGGCGCGGCGGTGGCCGTCCATGACGTGGGAGAGCGAGCGGTGGCGCAGCGGGCTCGCGTCGACGACGAGCCCGTAGACGAGCCAGCACGCCAGGAACCAGGCGACCGCGACGAGATCGAGGAGGGGAAGATGGCTCACCGGTCTCGGCTCCTGGGGGCGGCGTCTGGGGGGCGGCGTCTCGGGACCCGGTCGATCCTGCCCACGCGGGGTGAGCGACCGCAAGCCGCACGATGGCGCGATTCGGCGCCGGGAACCGCGGCGCGCATAGCAGCCATCGGGGGAATTCATGGCGCTCCCCCGTGCAGACGCTTGCACACGGTAAAGAATTCGTTACTGCTTTGGCCTCGGTCGCGTCGGGACGATGAGTCGGCTCCCTGGGGGGCAGCCTTCGTCGACACTGGCGACCGCGGGGAGGCTTTTTCCTCTTTTCAGGAAACCTCATGGACAGACGCGTGACGCCGTCCTGCTGGGGTGTGATGACGTGGACCGTCGTCGCACTCGGCGGGGCGCTCATTCTCGTGAACCTCATCGGCGGCTTCGGCGTGGCCGAAATCGCGATGAACTGAAGACCCGCCGGCCCTCCCGCCGGCGTTCCTGCAAGGATCATCGATGGGGCACGGCGCGAGCCGTGCCCCGTTTCAGTTGAGGACTTTGGCACGGCGCGAGCTGTGCCCCGTTGTCGGTTGAGGCCCTCGGCGCGGCGCGGGCCGCGCACCCATCGACGGCGGCGATGTGTGCATCAGCGGAATTCGCTGGAAATGCCGTGCGCCCCGTCCGATCCTCCGGCCCCGAACTGTCCGGAGCCCCGCATGGCCCTCACCCTCGTCATCGCCAACAAGCGCTATTCCTCGTGGTCGCTGCGCCCGTGGCTGGTGCTCAGCCATTTCGCCATCCCGTTCGAGGAGATCATCATCCCGCTAGACCAGCCGGAGACGCGGGCGCGCATCCTCGAGCACTCGCCGACCGGCAAGGTGCCGTGCCTGATCGACGGCGACGCGAAGGTGTGGGAATCGATCGCCGTCATCGAGACGATCGCCGACTGGTTCCCGCAGCATCCGGTGTGGCCGGCGGGCAAGGCGGCGCGGGCGCACGCCCGGGCGATCGCGGCGGAGATGCATTCCGGGTTCGCGGCGCTGCGCCAGGCCTGCCCGATGAACCTCGGTCGCGACGACCGCAGCTGGCGCGACCGCGGCGAGGCTGCTGCGGCCGACGTCGCCCGCATCGAGGCGATGTGGCGGGAGACCCGCCACCGCTTCGGGGCCGGCGGGCCGTTCCTGTTCGGGGCGTTCTCGGCGGCGGATGCGATGTATGCGCCGGTGGTGACGCGCCTCGACCGCTACGGCTGGGCGGTAGCGGCTGACACGAAGGCCTACATGGACGCGGTGCTGGCGCTACCGTCGATGGTGGCGTGGACGGAGGCCGGGCGCGCCGAGAGCTGGCGCGCCTGGGCCGACGAGATCGACTGAGGTCGGGCCGCGGGGCCGCGCCGCCCTCAGCGGCGCGGCGCGAAGAGCGCGATCTCCATCGACGGGCCGGCGCCGCAGCCGACGCCGGCGGCATAGCACATCGGCTTCTCGTCGATCGAGTTGGCGTGGTTGGCGCAGCCGGCCGCCATCGCGACGAAGGCGAACGGGGCCGTGAGCATCGCGACCAGGACCAGCACCGCAGCCGCGGAGGCGAGGCGCGCCGGCGAGGGAAGCATCTTGGTGAGGGTGAGCGTGTTCATGATCGTCGTCCCGCTTTCGAACCATGCCCCGGTCTGTCGGAGCGTTGGGACGTTTCTAGCGAGAGCCCGCTGAACCCCGCCTGAGGGCGGCATTCAGAGAGCGTTCAGGCGGCCGGACGGTTCGCCGGGGCGTCGGGACGAGGGGCGTCGGGACGAGGGACGACGCCGCGTTGTGCTTGACGATTTCCGCGGGATCGGTCACTCACAGGGCATGACGACGGCGATGCGCACGGGCGCGATCATCTGCGGGATTATTGGCGGCTAGCGCGCATACGCTGGCTGCGGCCGTCTTCCTTTCAAAACACCCTCCGAAAAGGAAACGGACGCCCCGGCGAGGCACTCGCGCCGCACGTGGGGACGGACGATGACGGATTTCGGCACGGGCGTGACCGAGGCGGACGGCGGCTTTCGCGGCCTCCGGCTCTACGACACGCTGACCAAGGAGAAGCGCGACATCCGGCCGATCGACTGGCGGCCGGAGGCCGGCGTCGCCCCAGTGGACCGCCATGTGCGAATCTATGTCTGCGGGCCGACGGTCTACGACTTCGCCCACATCGGCAACGCCCGGCCCGTCATCGTCTTCGACGTGCTGTTCCGGCTGCTCCGCCATCTCTATGGCGAGGGCCACGTCAAGTACGTCCGCAACATCACCGACGTCGACGACAAGATCAACGCGCGCGCCGCCCGCGAGCACCCGGACGTGGCCCTGAACGAGGCGATCCGGCGCGTCACCGCCCTGACCGAACAGCAGTTCCACGAGGACGTGGCGGCGCTCGGCTGCCTGCCGCCGACCGTCGAGCCGCGGGCGACGGACCACATCGAAGAGATGCGGGCGATCATCGAGCGCCTCGTCGCCCGCGGCAACGCCTACGTGGCCGAAGACCACGTGCTCTTCGACGTCGCCTCGATGCCGGGCTACGGGCGGCTTGCCCGCCGCTCGCTCGACGAGATGCTGGCGGGTGCCCGCGTCGACATCGCCCCCTACAAGAAGGAGCCGATGGACTTCGTGCTGTGGAAGCCCTCGAAGGAGGGCGAGCCGGGCTGGCCGAGCCCGGCCGGCATCCCGGTCGCCGGCCGCCCGGGCTGGCACCTCGAGTGCTCGGCGATGTCGATGGCGGAGCTGCTCGCGCCCTACGGCGGCGGGCTTTCCTGCGACGACCCGCTGAAGAACACCTTCGACATCCACGGCGGCGGCATCGACCTCGTCTTCCCGCACCACGAGAACGAGATCGCCCAGTCGTGCTGCGCGCTGGGCACGCCGGCGATGGCCGAGACGTGGATGCACAACGGCTTCCTGATGGTGGAAGGCGAGAAGATGTCGAAGAGCCTCGGCAACTTCGTGACGATCCGCGAGGTGCTCGCCGACTGGCCGGGCGACGTCGTCCGCCTGACCATGCTGAAGACGCACTACCGCCAGCCGATCGACTGGACGGTGAAGGGGCTGAAGGAGAGCGAGAAGACCCTGCGCAAGTGGCGGGACGCCATCCGCCGGAACGCGTTCAGCGAGCAGCCGCTGCCCGGCGGCTTCCTCGAGTTCCTGTCGGACGACCTCAACACCCACGGGGCGCTGGGCGAGATGCACCGCTTCGGCTTCGAGGGGAACCGCGGCCACAGGGGCGAGACGCCCGCGGATGCCGCGGCGGCCGACGCGGCTCAGGAGATCGGCGCGGGCCGGCTCGTCGCCTGCGCCGACTTTCTCGACATCGAGCTGCGGCCGGAAGCTGCTGCGGCGAGTCCCGCGGCGGGTGTCAACGAAGCCATGGTCGCCCCGCTCATCGAGGCCCGCCTCGCCGCCCGCCGCGCCCGCGACTTCGCCGAGGCCGACCGCCTGCGCGCCGAGCTCGCGGCGCTCGGCATCGCGCTCAAGGACGGCAAGGACCCGGCGACCGGCGAGCCGGTGACGACCTGGGAGGTGGCGCGGTGAGCCTCGCCCCGTCGAGTCCGCGGCGCCCCCCCTCCCTACCCTCCCCCGCGAGGGGGGAGGGTT
>CAMDHY010000069.1 GCA_945898215.1 Pseudoxanthobacter soli DSM 19599
AAGCTTTCGCGGCGCAATGTGCGCGTGGCGGCGCCGACTTGAATCGGCTATAAGCGCGCAACGCTTCAACTGCCCGGATTTCTTCGACTTGGCCGACAAAGACCAGCCTGCCGCCGGCTCCGAACCGTCCGACGTCCGCCCGGTGTCGATCACCGACGAGATGCGGCGCTCCTATCTCGACTATGCGATGAGCGTCATCGTCTCGCGCGCCCTGCCGGACGCCCGCGACGGCCTGAAGCCGGTGCATCGCCGCATCCTGTTCTCGATGTCGGAGAACGGCTTCGAGTGGAACAAGCCTTACCGCAAGTCGGCCCGCGTCGTCGGCGATGTCATCGGTAAGTATCACCCGCACGGCGACCAGTCGGTCTACGATGCGCTTGTCCGCATGGCGCAGGAATTTTCCATGCGCCTCCGCCTGATCGACGGCCAGGGCAATTTCGGCTCGGTCGACGGCGATCCCCCGGCGGCGATGCGCTACACCGAGGTCCGCCTCGAGAAGGTGACGAACGGCCTCCTCGACGATCTCGACAAGGCGACGGTCGACTATCAGGAAAACTACGACGGCTCCGAGCGCGAGCCGATGGTCCTGCCGGCGAAGTTTCCGAACCTGCTCGCCAACGGTGCCGGCGGCATCGCCGTCGGCATGGCGACGAACATCCCGCCGCACAATCTCGGCGAGGTCATCGACGCCTGCATCGCCATGATCGACGACCCGGCGCTGTCGTTCGATCGGCTGATGGAGATCGTGCCCGGTCCGGACTTCCCGACGGGTGGCATCATCCTCGGGCGCTCCGGCATCCGACAGGCGTTCCTGACCGGGCGCGGCTCGATCGTCATGCGCGGCCATGTCGAGATCGAGACGATCCGCAAGGAACGCGAAGCGATCATCATCAACAGCATCCCGTTCCAGGTGAACAAGGCGTCGATGGTCGAGAAGATCGCCGAGCTCGTGCGCGACAAGCGCGTCGAGGGCATCTCCGACATGCGCGACGAGTCCGATCGCGACGGCCTGCGCGTCGTCATCGAGCTGCGCCGCGACGCCACCGCCGACGTCGTCCTGAACCAACTCTATCGTTTCTCGCCGCTGCAGACGACGTTCGGCGTCAACATGGTGGCGCTGAACGGCGGCCGGCCGGAGCTGATGACGCTCTCCGACCTGCTCACCGCCTTCATCGCCTTCCGCGAGGAGGTCGTCGGCCGGCGCACGAAGTACCTGCTCGGCCGTGCGCGCGACCGCGCCCACATCCTGGTCGGCCTCGCCATCGCGGTCGCCAACATCGACGAGGTCATCCGGCTGATCCGCCAGGCGCCGGACCCGGCGACCGCCAAGGCGCAGCTGATGGCGCGCGACTGGCCGGCGAAGGACATGGCGCCGTTGCTCGCCCTGATCGACGATCCGCGCCACCGCCTCGCCGAGGGCGGCACCTACCGGTTGTCCGACGAGCAGGCGAAGGCGATCCTCGACCTGCGCCTGCAGCGCCTGACCGCCCTCGGCCGCGACGAGATCGCCAACGAACTTGAGAAGCTCGCCGCCGAGATCAAGGACTACCTCGAGATCCTTGGTTCACGGGCGCGCGTGCTCGACATCATCAAGGCCGAGCTGGCCGCGATCCGCGACGAGTTCGCCACCCCCCGCAAGACCGAGATCATGGAGGGCGGCGCCGACCTCGAGGACGAGGACCTCATCCAGCGCGAGGACATGGTCGTCACCGTCAGCCACGCCGGCTACGTCAAGCGCGTGCCGCTCGCCGCCTACCGGGCGCAGCGGCGCGGCGGCAAGGGCCGCTCCGGCATGGCGACGCGCGAGGAGGACTTCGTCACCCGCCTGTTCGTGGCGAACACCCACACGCCGGTGCTGTTCTTCTCCTCGCACGGCCAGGCCTACAAGATGAAGGTGTGGCGCCTGCCGATCGCCGCCCCGCAGGGCCGCGGCAAGGCACTCGTCAACCTGTTGCCGCTCGATCCCGGCGAGCGCATCACCTCGATCCTGCCGCTGCCGGAGGACGAGGCGACGTGGGCCGAACTCGACGTGATGTTCGCCACCACGCGCGGCACGGTCAGGCGCAACAAGCTGTCGGACTTCGCCCAGGTGAACCGCAACGGCAAGATCGCCATGAAGCTCGACGAGGGCGACGGCATCGTCGACGTGCAGGTCTGCACCGACCGTGACGACGTGCTTTTGACGACGGCGCGCGGCCAGTGCATCCGCTTCCCCGTCGACGACGTGCGCGTCTTTGCCGGCCGCACCTCGACGGGCGTGCGCGGCATCGCGATGGCGGCCGACGAGACCGTCATCTCGATGTCGATCCTGCACCACTTCGACGCGTCGCCGGCCGAGCGGCAGGCGTACCTGAAGATGCGCCGCGCGGTCGCCGGCGAGGCCGACGACGGCAGCGTCGAGGCGGACGCGGAGGAGGGGGTCGCCTTCAATGGCGGCGTCGAGCTCGGCGCCGACCGCTATGCCGAGATGAGCGCGGCCGAGCAGATCGTGCTGACGGTTTCGGAGAACGGCTACGGCAAGCGCACCTCGTCCTTCGAGTACCGCATCACCGGCCGCGGCGGCAAAGGCATCGTCGCGATGGCGGTGAACGACCGCAACGGCCGCCTCGTCGCCGCCTTCCCGGTCGACGACAGCGACCAGATCATGCTCGTCACCGATGGCGGCCAGCTGATCCGCTGCCCGGTCCACGGCATCCGCCTCGCCGGCCGCGCCACCCAGGGCGTCATCGTCTTCGACACCGCCGAGGGCGAACGCGTCGTCTCCGTCCAGCGCATCAGCGAGGACGAGGACGCCGCCGAGGCCGAGGGCATTCCCGAGGCCGAGTGAACGCTCGCGGGCTCGCTGCAACGAACGAGGCCGGCACCGGAGTTCCCGGGCCGGCCGAGTTCTTTGGCGCAGTCGCCGGCGTGAAAGCGCACGGCCCGCGTCGCAGTGCTTGTTCTTCTTGCAAGCCTTGGTTCTTGAAGGTCGCGGTCTCGAAACGATCGAGGCGTGGCGTTATTCCCCGGCCAGCGGTTTCGGCTGGCTAAAGGCCGTAGCCGAAGTTCGGCGCCCGCGGGGCGCGGGTGAGGGTCGTGGTGCGGGTCGTGTCGTCGGTGTGGGAGATCGTCACCATCTCTTCCGACGCCAGCGGCATGGTGCTCGCAACCGCCATGCGGTCCGTCTTTACGGCGATCTTCTCGGCGCCCGAGTGGGCGATGCCGACCGCCACCAGCAGCGCGGCGATCACCAGCGCGCCGAACACGGCGAGATCGGCCGGCTTGAAGCCCTTGCGCACCGCAGCGATCGTCCGGCCCTTCGTCTGCATCTGCTTTGCCATCGAACCCTCCCGGGGGTTCACCCCGACCCCCTGGCGGGTGGCCGGTGGATGGGGCTCGGCCCGATGCCGAACCTGATGAAGGAATCCTTAACGGCAAGGACGCCGGCGGCTTGTGATGGAAGTCACAGGAGCGCCGTTTCGTTCCGCCGGCGGTCCGCACCGGCGCCTCATCCGGCCGCATCGCTCGCTCGACAAGGCGCGGCGGCTGCCCTATCGAGGCGCTCATGCGAGATGCCGCCCCCCGCACCGCCCTCTTCGCCGGCTCGTTCGACCCGCCGACCAACGGCCATCTCGACGTGCTGCGACAGGCGCTCGGGATCGCCGACAAGGTCGTCGCGGCGATCGGCGTGCATCCCGGCAAGGCGCCGGCCTTCTCCTTCGACGAGCGCGTCGAGATGATCGGCGAGGCGGCCGCCGCCGCGTTCGGCCCGGCGGAAGCGGCGCGCGTCTCCGTCGTCGCCTTCGACGGCCTCGTGGTCGACGCCGCCCGCGCCCACGGGGCGAGCATGGTCGTCCGGGGCCTGCGCGACGGCACCGACCTCGACTACGAGATGCAGATGGCCGGCATGAACGGCGTCATGGCGCCCGCCGTGCAGACGGTGTTTCTCCCGGCCGCCCCGTCGGTCCGTCACATCACCGCCACGCTCGTCCGCCAGATCGCCGCCATGGGTGGCGACGTCTCGCCCTTCGTGCCGCCCGCCGTGCTCATGCGCATCGGGCGCCTCGCCCGCCGCTGAAGAAGAACGTCCGCGGCCGTCGTGCCGCTTCCTGGGAGAACCTCGATGCTGAGATTTGCCGCGGCCCTCGTCTTCGCCGCCGCGATGCTGGCCGGCGGAAGCTTGTCCGCCCGTGCCGAGACGATGGTGCTCGAGCTTAAGGACGGCCCGGTGACGATCGAGCTTCGGCCCGATCTGGCGCCCAAGCACGTCGAGCGCCTGAAGACGCTCGCCAACGAAGGCTTCTACGACGGCGTCGTCTTCCACCGCGTCATCGACGGCTTCATGGCCCAGACCGGCGATCCGACCGGCACCGGCATGGGCGGCTCCAAGCTGCCCGACCTGCCGGCCGAATTCACCACCAAGGCGCAGTTCAAGCGCGGCACCATCGGCATGGCCCGCTCGGCCGATCCGAACTCGGCGAACTCGCAGTTCTTCATCGTCTTCGCCGACGCCCCCTGGCTCTACGGCCAGTACACCATCGTCGGCGATGTCACGAGCGGCATGGACGCCGTCGACAAGATCAAGCGCGGCGAGCCGCCGACCAATCCCGACAAGATCATCAGCGCCAAGGTTCAGTGACCGGCGCCGACGACATCATCAGCGCCGAGGTCAAACGACCGGCGCGGCAAGGAGATCACGCATGGCTGCCGACCTCGAGAACACCCTCGTCCTGGAGACGACGCACGGCCGCGTCGTCATCAAGCTGCGCCCGGACCTGGCGCCGAACCACGTCGCGCGCATCAAGGAGCTGGCGCGCGAGGGTTTCTATGACGGCATCGTCTTCCACCGCGTCATCGACGGCTTCATGGCGCAGACCGGCGACCCGACCGGCACCGGCATGGGCGGCTCCGGCAAGAAGCTGAAGGCGGAGTTCTCGCGCGAGGCGCACGTGCGCGGCACCTGCTCGATGGCGCGCGCCCAGAGCCCGGATTCGGCCGACAGCCAGTTCTTCATCTGCTTCGCGCCGTCCCGCTTCCTCGACGGCCAGTACACCGTCTGGGGCGAGGTCACCGAGGGCATGGAGTTCGTCGACAAGATCAAGCGCGGCGAGCCGGTGCGCGAGCCCGACAAGATCGTGTCGATGAAGGTGGCAGCCGACGCCGCCTGATCCTGTTTTCGGGCCGCGCCGGCGCGGCGGGGGACGCGCCGTGCGCACCGACGACTTCGACTTCGAGCTTCCCGACGACCGCATCGCGCTCCGCCCCGTGCGGCCGCGCGATGCGGCGCGCCTGCTCGTCGTCCGGCCGGACGAGACGCCGCCGCTCGCCGACCACATCGTCCGCGACCTGCCCTCTCTCCTCAGGCCCGGCGATCTCCTCGTCCTCAACGACACCCGCGTCATCGAGGCCCGCCTCGACGGCCTGCGCCGTCGCGACGGCGCGGGCGTCGTGCAGGTCGAGGCGACCCTGATCGAACGCCTCGCCCCCGACAGCTACAGCTGGCTGGCGCTCGCCAAGCCCGGCAAGCGGCTGAAGGTTGGGGACAGGATCACCTTCGCGGCGATGGGCGAGCCGATGGCGGGTGGGGATGTGGCACCCGCCGAGCAGCCGGAAGACGCCTCACCCGCGGCGCCCCCCCTCCGACCGGCTTCGCCGGCCACCTCCCCCGCGAGGGGGGAGGCTTCGCGTTTCGATTCTGGAGAGGGTTTCCAGTCCGGTCCGGGGCAGTCGGAGAGACAAGAGCACAACGAAAACCCTCCACCCTCGCCGGGGAGCGCAGGGAGGGGGGGCGCCACAGACGCTGTCCTCGCAGCCACAACGGAGACGCCCGCCGCACCCCCGTCCTCCCCCGCCTGTGCCCTCACGACCCTCCACGCCACCGTCGCCGAGAAGCGTGAGGCGGGCGAGATCGTGCTCGCCTTCGAGCTGTCCGGCCCGGACCTCGACCTCGCCGTCGCCGGCATCGGGCGGATACCACTGCCGCCCTATATCGCCGCCCGCCGGCCGGAAGATGCGGCGGACCGGCAGGACTACCAGACCGTCTACGCCCGCGAGCCCGGCGCGGTCGCCGCCCCCACTGCCGGCCTGCACCTGACGCCGGAGCTCTTCGCGGCGCTCGAAGCCCGCGGCGTCGGCCATGCCTTCGTGACGCTGCACGTCGGTGCCGGCACCTTCCTGCCGGTGAAGACCGACACCCTCGAGGGCCACCGCATGCACACCGAGCACGGCACGATCGCCCCGGACGTGGCGGCGCGCATCAACGCGGTCCGCGCGAGCGGCGGCCGCGTCGTCGCCGTCGGCACCACGGCGCTGCGCATCCTCGAGAGCGCCGCCGACGAGGCCGGCACGCTGCACCCCTTCGCCGGCGGCACCGACATCTTCATCGCGCCCGGCTACCGCTTCCGCATCGTCGACGCGCTGATGACCAACTTCCACCTGCCGCGCTCGACGCTGTTCATGCTGGTCTCCGCCTTCAGCGGTCTCGCCACCATGCAGGCCGCCTACGCCCACGCCGTCGCCACCGGCTACCGGTTCTATTCCTACGGCGACGCGTCGCTGCTGTTCCCGGAGACGCCGCGGTGACGCCCTTCGGCTTCGAGCTCCTCGCCACCGACGCCGGCGCCCGCCGCGGTCGCCTGCACACCGCCCACGGCACCGTGGAGACGCCGGCCTTCATGCCCGTGGGCACCCAGGCGACGGTGAAGGCGATGTTCCCCGAGGACGTCGCCGCCACCGGTGCCGAGGTGGTGCTCGGCAACACCTATCATCTGATGCTGCGGCCGACCGCCGAGCGGGTGGCGCGGCTCGGCGGCCTGCACACCTTCATGCGCTGGCCGAAGACGATCCTGACGGACTCCGGCGGCTTCCAGGTCATGTCGCTGGCGAGCCTCAGGAAACTCACCGAGGAGGGCGTCGCCTTCCAGAGCCACATCGACGGCTCCCGCCACCTGATGTCGCCGGAGCGCTCGGTGGAGATCCAGGGCCTGCTCGGCTCCGACATCCAGATGCAGCTCGACGAATGCGTCCGCCTGCCGGCCGAGCGGGCCGAGATCGAGCGCGGCATGGAGCTGTCGCTGCGCTGGGCCGAGCGGTCGCGAAAGGCGTTCGAGGCGATGGGCGGGCCGGGGAAAGGCCAGGCGCTCTACGGCATCGTCCAGGGAGGCGACGTCGCGGACCTGCGGGAACGCTCGGCGGAAGCGCTGTCGGCCATGCCCTTCGAGGGCTATTCGATCGGCGGCCTTGCCGTCGGCGAGCCGCAGGCGGTGATGCTGGCGATGCTGGAGGTCGCCTGCGGCGTTCTGCCGGCCGCCAAGCCGCGCTACCTGATGGGCGTCGGCACGCCGCACGACATCGTCGAGGCGGTGGCCCGCGGCGTCGACCAGTTCGACTGCGTGATGCCGACGCGCGCCGGCCGCCACGGCCTCGCCTACACCCGCACCGGCACGCTGAATCTCAAGAACGCCCGCTTCGCCGAGGATCCGACGCCGCTCGATCCGGACAGCGACTGCCCGGCGGCGTGCGACTATTCGAAGGCCTATCTGCACCACCTCGTGAAGGCGGGCGAGGCGCTCGGCGCCATGCTGATCACCTGGAACAACGTCGCCACCTACCAGGCGCTGATGCGCACGCTCAGGGAGGCCATCGCCGAGGGTCGCTTCGAGGCCGTGCGCGCCGAGCTCGGCGCGGTCTGGGCGAAGCCGCCGCGCGCCTGAGGGCAGGGCGGGCGTCCGCCTACAAACCAAGGCGTTCGCCTACTTGTCGCGCAAGCCGAGCCGCTGGAACCCTTCCCGCCGCACCGGCCGCTTCGCCGACAGCGTCCGCGAGTTGACGCCGGCCCACGAGATCTCGCCGGACAACCGCCCATACTCGATCTTCGGGCAGCGGTTCATGACGACGCGGATGCCGGCCGCCTCGGCCTTCTCGGCGGCGGCGTCGTTGCGCACGCCGAGCTGCATCCAGATCACCTTCGGCCGCGTCGGAAGCGCGATCGCCTCGTCGACCACCTGGCCGGCGGCCTCGGCATTGCGGAACACGTCGATCATGTCGACCGGCTCCGGCAGCGCCGAAAGCGACGCGTAGACCGGCTGGCCGAGCAGCTCCTTGCCGGCGAGGCCGGGATTGATCGGCAGCACCCGGTAGCCCTTCGCCAACAGGTACTTCAGCACGAAGTAGGACGGCCGCACGTCGTTCGCGCTGGCGCCCACCATGGCGATGGTGCGCACGTCGTCGAGGACGGCGCGGATATACTCGTCCGGATAGCTGTCGTGGTTCATCCGCGCGGACTCACCGGCCTTCCCATGTCGGCTCGCGCTTCTCGATGAAGGCGCCGATGCCTTCCTCGGCGTCGCGCGCCATCATGTTCTCGACCATCACCTCGGCGGCATAGGCATAGGCCTCGTCGAGGTCGTATTCGAGCTGGCGGTAGAACGCCTCCTTGCCGATCTTCAGCGTCAGCGGCGAGCGGCTGGCGATGCGGGCGGCGAGCGCGTGTGCCGCGACGCGGGCCTCGCCGGCCGGCACCACCTCGTTGACGAGGCCGATCTCGCGGGCCCGTTCCGCGTCCACCATGTCGCCGGTCAACAGCATGTGCATGGCGTGCTTGCGCGAGACGTTGCGCGACAGCGCCACCATCGGTGTCGAGCAGAACAGCCCAATCGAGACCCCCGGTGTCGCGAAGCGGGCGTCGGCCCCGGCGACCGCGAGATCGCAGCTCGCGACCAGCTGGCAGCCGGCGGCCGTGGCGATGCCCTCCACCTCGGCGATCACCGGCTTCGGCAGCCGGACGATCTCGGTCATCAGGTCGGCGCAGGTGCGCATCGTGTAGTCGAAGAAGCGCCGGCCGCGGTCGGGGTCGGCGCGGTGGGCGGTGAGTTCTTTCAGATCGTGCCCTGCCGAGAAGGCGGGGCCGTCGGCAGCGAGCACGACAACGTGCACGGCAGAGTCGGCCGCCGCCGTCCGCAGGGCGTCCGAGAGCGCGCGCAGCATCGCCTCGGACAGCGGATTGCGCCGCCGGCCATCGTTGAGGACGAGACGCCGGACGCCGTCGGCCGTCTCCTCGATCACGAGCGGCGCAGCCGTCGCCGGCGGCGCCGCCGCCTCTTCGGGCGAGGGCGCACCCTCTGTCCTGAGGGCGTTGTCGGGGCTCACGGTCAGTTCGGAGCCGCTTCGCCCGTAGGGGCATCGCCAGCGCCCGGCTCGCCGCCGTCGGCCGGGCCGGCTTCGTCGGGCGAGCCGCCGGCGACGATCGCGAGTTCGTCGAGGAAGGGCTCGATCGTCGCGACGTTCTCCGGCAGCGGCTTCAGCGCCTGGGCGGCGGCGAAGTACTCGCGAACCTGCTCGGCGGCCGCCGCCTTCTGGTCGGGGGGAACCTGCGGGCTCGTCTCGATCTCCGCGAGGATCTCGGCCAGCCGCTCGTCGCTCAGCTCCTGCTCGTCATAGGAGAACGCGAGCATGACGCTGTCGGCCGTCCGGCCCCAGTCTTCGAGTGACGCGAAGCCGTACTTCGTCAACACCGCATCGATCTTCGCCTTGGCGTCGGCTTGCTTGGCCCAGGCGGCGAAGGCGGCGGTCGGCGTGGCGGCCGACGGGTCGACGCCGCGATCCGCCGCGAGCTCGTCACCCAGCGCCTTGAAGTCGGGCCAGCTCGCGATGAAGCGCTGCACCATGTCGGGCGTCAGCGTCACCTGGGCCTGCTCGGCGGTGGCCTCCGGCGTCGGCGACTGCGCCGTGGCGATCGCCGGACCGCAGAGGCCGAGCGCGGCCGCCACGGCGAGCGTGCGCGCGGTGGCGAGGAGACGGGGCGCGAGGCGGGAGACGAAAGGGGTCATCTTTGGGCTTTCATGCTCGGACGGCGTCCATTGCTGCGTGGGGCGACCATACACGATGTCGCTTCGCGGCGAGACCATGGCGGCAGGTTCGCCGACGGTGGCGCGTTGCCGTCGACGCGGGGCGCAGCGTATGCGTGCATGCCGGCGCACGGTCGTGCTACGACGACGAGGACCCTGGAGAGCCCCGTGCCCCATCCGACGCCGATGATGACCGTCGCCGAGCTGACGGAGTTTCTCGACCTCGAGTTCCCGCAACTGCTCGACGGCGGCCGCAGCTTCTTCGTTGAAGCGGTCTATCCCGGCGGCGCAGCAATGCGGCTTTCCGCCGGCCCGCGGCACCTGCGACCCGGCGGCACGGTGGCGGGGCCGAGCCTGATGGCGCTTGCCGACCTCGTCGCCTATGTGGCGATCCTCTCGCACATCGGACCGGTGGCGCTCGCCGTCACCACCAACCTCTCCATCAACTTCCTGCGCAAGCCGGCGCCGGGGGACCTCGTCGGGGAAGGACGAATCCTCAAGCTCGGCCAGCGCCTTGCCGTGGTCGATTGCGCGATCCGTGCGGTCGGTTCGGACGAGATCGCGGCGCATGCGGTGGTGACGTACTCGCTGCCCCCGCGTACGGACTGAGGTAATATATTACCACATACTCAATCCTTTGAAGACTATGGCGTTTTTCATGTCGCCACAGCGGCGCGGGTCTTGACCGGAGCGCGCGGCCGGTCTATCACCGCGGCGAATTCGGTGGCCCGAGGGCCGCCGTTCTTCGTTCCGCGCCCGTCGCGGAGCGGACGGCAACCGGGCCGCGGCTCTTCTTTCAGGGCGTCGGCGCCCCTATCAAGTGACGGAACAAGATGAAGACCTATTCGGCCAAGACCGCCGAGGTCGAGAAGCGCTGGGTCGTGATCGACGCCGAGGATCTCGTCGTCGGTCGGCTCGCCTCGCTGATCGCCATGCGCCTGCGCGGCAAGCACAAGCCCACCTACACGCCCCACATCGACTGCGGTGACAACATCGTCGTCATCAATGCCGACAAGGTGGCGCTGACCGGCCACAAGTACGCCGACAAGCGCTACTACTGGCACACCGGCTTCCCGGGCGGCATCAAGGAGCGCACGGCGCGCGCCATCCTCGAGGGCCGCTTCCCGGAGCGCGTGCTCGAGGCGGCCGTCCGCCGCATGGTGCCGCGAGGCCCGCTCGGTCGCCAGCAGATGAAGAACCTCCGTCTCTACAAGGGCAGCGAGCACCCGCACGCCGCCCAGCAGCCGGAAGCGCTCGACGTCGCCGCCCTCAACCGCAAGAACATCAGGAAGGGTTGACCATGGTCGGCGACCTTCAGTCCCTCGATCAGCTCGGCACGGCGATGGGCTCCGCCCCCGCCGCCGCTCCGGCTGCCCCCGTGCATGTCCAGAAGCTCGACAAGCTCGGCCGCGCCTATGCCACCGGCAAGCGCAAGAACGCCATCGCCCGCGTCTGGGTGACGCGCGGCACCGGCCGCGTCGTCGTCAACGGCAAGGACTATGTCGAGTACTTCGCTCGGCCCGTGCTGCAGATGATGATCCGCCAGCCGATCCAGATCGCCAACCGCGACGGCCAGTACGACATCCGCGCCACCGTCTCCGGCGGCGGCCTGTCGGGCCAGGCCGGCGCGCTGCGCCACGGCCTGTCGCAGGCGCTCACCCACTACGAGCCGGAGCTGCGGGGCGTCCTCAAGAAGGGCGGCTTCCTCACCCGCGACTCGCGCGTCGTCGAGCGCAAGAAGTACGGCAAGGCGAAGGCCCGCCGCAGCTTCCAGTTCTCGAAGCGCTGATCCGCGCCCCAGCGACACCGCATCTTGCAGCGGGGCGGGCCGGAAGGCCCGCCCCGTTTGCGTTTGAAGGGCCCGGCGGGCCGGAAGGCCCGCCCCGTTCGCGTCTGAAGGCCCCGGCTTTGGCACAACGCCGTCCCGTCGTTGGCCTGTCGTGCCGGGCCCGCTAGAGTGCCGCCGCCGTCCATCCCGGAGAGGGACCCGATGTCCGCCGCCAACGATGATCGCCCGCCCGAGAACGCCTTTGCCGGCGGCAGCCTCTATGGCGGCTCGTTCGAGCCGGCCTATGCCGGCATCCCCTCGTTCATGCGGCGGCGGCTGTCGCGCGACCTCACCGGCGTCGACGCCGTCGTCTGGGGCATCCCGTTCGATTCCGCTGTCACCAATCGGCCCGGCGCCCGCTTCGGGCCGCAGGCGATCCGCCGCGCCTCGGCGATCCTGTGTGGTGACCCGCAGTACCCCTTCAACGCCGACCCGTTCGAGCATCTCGCCGTCATCGACTGGGGCGACTGCGCCTTCGACCAGGGCTACCCGATGGAGGCCGCCGCCGCGATGCGGGCGCAGGCCGGGGCGATCCTCGCCTCCGGTGCCTTCCTGCTGACCCTCGGCGGCGACCACTTCGTCACCTGGCCCATGCTCGCCGCCCACGCCGCCCGCCACGGGCCGCTGGCGATGGTGCAGTTCGACGCCCACCAGGACACCTGGGACGACGACGGCGGCCGCATCGACCACGGCAGCTTCGTCGCCCGGGCGGCGAAGGACGGCATCATCGATGTCTCCCGCTCGATCCAGGTCGGCATCCGCACCCATGCGCCCGACGACTGCGGCATCGAGATCCTCTACGGCGAGGACGTCGGGACCCTCGGCGTCGCCGGCGTCGTCGAGCGCATCAAGGCGCGCGTCGGCGATGCCAAGACCTACGTGACGTTCGACATCGACTGCCTCGATCCGGCTTTCGCCCCGGGCACCGGCACGCCCGTCTCCGGCGGCCTGTCCTCGCGCGAGGCGCTGATGATCCTGCGCCGGCTCGGCGGGCTCGACATCGTCGGCGCCGACGTCGTCGAGGTGGCGCCGGCCTACGACCATGCCGACATCACCGCCGTCGCCGGCTCTACCGTCGCCCAGTACTATCTCGGGCTGCTCGCGGAGCGGCGCGGCCGACGAACGGGCTGAGGCCGACGAAGCCCCGCCCGTTCTCCTCAACGATCTTCCCGACAGGTGCCTCCGATGACCATCCGCATCGCCGTTCTCGGCGCGTCCGGCTACACCGGCTCCGAGCTCGTCCGGCTGCTTGTCCGCCACCCCGCCGCCGAGCTGGTGGCCCTCACCGCCGATTCGAAGGCCGGCCGTCCGATGGCCGAGGTCTACCCGCAGTTCGCCCACCTGACGCTGCCGACGCTGACGCGCATCGAGGACCTCGATCCCGCCACCGTCGACGTCGTCTTCTGCGCGCTGCCGCACGCCACCACCCAGGTTGTGCTGAAGGACCTCATCGGCCGGCGCGGCGACCTCAAGGTGGTCGACCTGTCCGCCGACTTCCGCCTCGCCGACCCAGAGGCCTACGCGAAGTGGTACGGCCATGCCCATCAGGCTCTCGACCTGCAGGGCGAGGCCGTCTACGGCCTCAGCGAGGTACACCGGGAGCGCGTCAAGGGCGCCCGCCTCGTCGCCAATCCCGGCTGCTTCACCACGACGTCGCTGCTGCCGACGATCCCGCTCTTGAAGGCCGGCGCCATCGATCCCGACGAGATCGTCGTCGACGCCAAGACCGGCATGTCCGGCGCCGGCCGGGCGGCGAAGGAGGGGATGCTGTTTTCGGAAGTGGCCGAGGGCATGCACGCCTACGGCGTTGCCAACCACCGCCACACCGCCGAGCTCGACCAGGAGATGTCGCTCGCCGCCGGCCGGCAGGTGGTGCCGACCTTCACGCCGCATCTTTCGCCGATGATCCGCGGCATCTACGCGACGATCTACGTGCGCGGCGCCGGCGGGGCAGGGGGCGCGGACTTCCACCGCATCCTCAGCGACGCCTATGCGCACGAGCCGTTCGTCACGGTGCTGCCGCTCGGCCAGGTGCCGCAGTCGCGCCATGTGAAGGGCTCGAACAACGTCCAGATCGGCGTCGTGCCGGATCGCGTGACAGGGCGTGCCATCGTGCTCTCCACCCTCGACAACCTCGTCAAGGGCGCCTCAGGCCAGGCCATCCAGAACATGAACCTCGTCTGCGGCCTGGCCGAGACGACGGGTCTCGAGCAGGTGGCGCTGTTCCCCTGAGGGGAATCAGGCGGCCGCCGGGAGGTCGCTGATCAGGGCGTCCGCCGGGATGTTCCACTCCCGGCGGAGCCGCTGGATCATCGCCAGCGTCAGCGGGCGGCGGCGCGCCAATACCTCCGATGCCCGCGACCGCGAGCCGAGCACGGCGGCGAGGTCGCCCTGCGACAGCCCTCGCTCCGACATGACGTGACGGATCGTCTCGACCGGATCAAGCGGCTCGATTGGCCATGCCTTCGCCTCGTAGGTCTCGATCAGCGCGGCGAGAACGTCGAACCGATCGGCCTCTGGAGTTCCCAGACGAGGTGGAGCGTCGAAGTAGGCTGCGATCTCGGCGAGCGCCCACGCATAGTCATCTTCGGTTCGGATCGGGCGGATATCCATCAGACGGTCTCCGGATCGATACGATCATATTCGGCGTGCGTACCAACGAACTTGATGAGAACGCGCCTGTACGCATAGGCGACGTGAACAACGAGACGGAACTTGTTGCCACCAACGTCGAAGATCAGGCGATTGTCCCCGACGAAGTCGACGGTCGTCCCGAACATAGTCTTCACGTCGGCGGGGCCTTGCCACTGGGCGTGGCTTACGATCGTGTACCAGCCGCGCAGAGGTATCTCCGCCCGTGGCTGTCTTTCCCAAAAATCACGAAGCGTGCGCCGCGCGACCACCTGCATCCGTCAATCTGGCGCGTTCCCGTGGTGGGAGCAAGCCCCCCCCCTCACACCCGCATCTTCACATACCGCCCCGGTGCGTCCTCGATCGGCTTGTGCTTGCGGCTGCCCACCTTGCGCGCCTTCACCGTTGCGTCGTCGTGGCTGCGCAGCCAGCGGTCCCAGTCGGGCCACCAGGAGCCCGGGGTCATCTCGGCGCGCTCGAGCCAGCCCTCGAACTCGCCCGTCGGCGGGCCATCGCTCCAGTACTGGTACTTGCCGGAGGAGGGCGGGTTGCAGACGCCGGCGATGTGGCCGGATCCGGACACGACGTAGCGAACCGGCCCGCCAAAGAAGCCCGAGCCGACGAACACCGACTTCGCCGGCGCGATGTGGTCCTCGCGGGTGGCGAGGTTGTAGATCGGGATCCTGACGTCGCCGAGCGACAGCGGCGTGCCGTCGACCTCGATCTCGCCCTTGGTAAAGGCGTTCTCGAAATAGAATCGCCGCAGGTAGAACGAGTGGTTTGCCGCCGGCATCCGCGTACAGTCGGAGTTCCAGTATAGAAGATCGAAGGGAAACGGCTCCTTGCCCATCATGTAGTTCGAGACGACGTAGGGCCAGATCAGGTCGTTCGAGCGCAGCATGTTGAAGGCGCTGGCCATCTTCGAGCCGTCGAGGAAACCCTTCTCGCGCATGCGGCGCTCGAGCACGTCGAGCTGCTCCTCGTCGACGAAGACCTTGAGGTCGCCGGCGTGGGTGAAGTCGACCTGGGTCGTCAGGAAGGTCGCGGTGGCGATGCGGGTGTCGCCGTGTTTGGCCAGATGGGCCAGCGTCAACGCCAGCAGCGTGCCGCCGACGCAGTAGCCGACGGCGTCGACCGCGTCGGTCTTCGCCACGTCGCAGACGACGTCGAGCGTCTCGATGACGCCCTCACGCATGTAGTCGATGAAGGACTTCCCAGCGAGCGTCTCGTCCGGGTTGACCCATGAGACCAGGAACACCGTGTGTCCCTGCTCGACCAGCCAGCGTACAAGCGAGCGCTCTGGCGTGAGGTCGAGGATGTAGAACTTGTTGATCCATGGCGGCACGAACAGGATCGGCCGCTTGCGCACTGTCTCGGTCGTCGGGGAATACTGGATCACCTGGCGGATGGCGTTCTCGGCGATCACCTTGCCGGGCGACAGCGCCAGGTTGCGGCCGACCTCGAACTTCGTCGCATCGGTCTGACGGAGCTTCAGGTCGCCCTTTCCCTCGCGCAGGTCCTCCGCCAGCATCTTCATGCCGCGGACGAGGTTCTCGCCGTGCGAGGTGAGGGTGGCGCGCAGCAGTTCGGGGTTGGTGGCGACGAAGTTCGACGGCGACAGTGCATTGGAGATCTGGCGCACGTAGAAGTCGGCCTTCTGGCGCGTATGCGGGTCGAGGCCCTCGGCGCGGCCGACCATGTCCTCCGCCCAGCGGCTGGTGATCAGGTAGGCCTGCTTGACGAAGTCGAAGAAGTGGTTGGCCGACCACTCCGGGTCGCGGAAGCGCTTGTCGCGCGCGTCGGGCTCGGCAGCGGGCGTCGACTGCTCCCCCATCATCCGCCGCATCGACTGGTCCCAAAGGTTGATGTAGCCCGACCAGAGCCGCGTCTGCGCCTCCATCGTGCGCTGCGGGTCGGCCAGCCAGAACTCGCTCACCTGGCCGATCGTCTTGACGACGTCGGCGAGTTCGTCGGCGAGTTCGTTCTTCTTCTCGCCCGCCTCACGGGGACCGAGATAGGCGGCGAGTGCCTTGCCGCCCTCCTCGACGACGCGCGCGAGGTTCTGCGCGAACAATTCCGGGTTCTGCACCATGTACTGCAGCACCGGGTGCTCCGGCGCAGCCGTGCTGTCCACCGCGGCGCCCGCCGGCCGTGCCTCTCGCTTGCCCTGATCGCCCGCCGCGTGCCGCGGCGGGGCCTCCTTGCCGACCGTCATGGATGTCCCGTCCCTCTTCGGTCCTAATAAACGGGTCCGATGGCACGGTGACAACAGCGTGGCGTCGACGCACCGCAACCATCTGGGGCGTCTGTGCGCCGTCGCCGTCGTCTGCTATGTCTCCGCTCGGTCTCGAGGACGTGGGAGTTGCGGGTGGTGGGTGGCCGAAGTCAGCCGGATGGACGATGCCGGACCGTCCGTCGGCCCTTGCTCGCGACCGTTCCCGCCCTCGGCGTTGCGGCCCTTCTCGCCGCCTGCGCCAACGATCCCGGCGCGACGCTCATCCCGATGCCGGAGCCGGAGCCGAGCACCATCTCCGCCGCCGAGGTCCCGGCGACGACGCCCGACGGCTACCCGAACATCAGCGCCATGCCCGTGGTCGTGGGCGGCGTGCCCCTCACCGGCGAGGAACAGGCCACCGCCGAGAAATCGCTCTCGGGCGATCTCGCCGCCCGGGGCGGCGCGCGCCCGGCCGCCGTGTCCACGACGGCCGCCGAGCTTCAGGCCGCGGGCGCCTCACACGAGGCGCGCGCCCGCGCCGCGATCGGCGGCTCCTGAGGCTCGCGGCGGCTCGCGATACCACGTCCGCGTGCGTGAGCCGGCGAACGATGCTATGAGGCAGCCGGCCACGGGACGGTCCGTGGCCTCCGTCCACGGGACCCACGACGATGGAAGATTTCCACAAGACGCGCCGGCTGCCCCCTTATGTCTTCGAGCAGGTGAACCGCCTGAAGGCTAAGGCCCGCGCCGCCGGTGCCGACATCGTCGACCTCGGCATGGGCAACCCCGACCTGCCGACCCCGAAGTTCATCGTCGACAAGCTCTGCGACGCCGTGCAGCGGCCGCGCACCCACCGCTATTCCGCCTCGAAGGGCATCGCCGGCCTGCGCCGCGCCCAGGCCGCCTACTACGAGCGCCGCTTCGGCGTGAAGCTCGACCCGGACACCCAGGTGGTCGCCACCCTCGGCTCGAAGGAAGGCTTCGCCAACATGGCGCAGGCGATCACCGCGCCGGGCGACGTCGTGCTGGTGCCGAACCCGAGCTACCCGATCCACGCCTTCGGCTTCCTGATGGCGGGTGGCGCCATCCGCTCGGTGCCGGCGGAGCCCGGGCCGGAGTTCTTCCACGCCCTCGAGCGCGCCGTCGTCCACTCGATCCCGTCGCCGCTCGCCGTGGTGCTCTGCTACCCGGCGAACCCGACTGCGATCGTCGCCGACCTCGACTTCTACCGCGACGTCGTCGCCTTCGCGAAGAAGCACAACATCTTCGTGCTCTCCGACCTCGCCTATTCCGAGATCTATTTCGACGGCGTGCCGCCGCCCTCCGTGCTGCAGGTGCCGGGCGCCATGGACGTCGCCGTCGAGTTCACCTCGATGTCGAAGACCTTCTCGATGCCGGGCTGGCGCATCGGCTTCGCCGTCGGCAACGAGCGCCTCATCGCCGCCCTGGCGCGGGTGAAGTCCTATCTCGACTATGGCGCCTTCACGCCGATCCAGGTGGCGGCCACCGCGGCGCTCAACGCCGGCGACGAGCCGATCCAGGAGGTGCGCGAGATCTACCGCCGCCGCCGCGACGTCCTCGTCGACAGCTTCGAGAAGGCCGGCTGGCCGGTTCCCGCGCCGGGCGCCTCGATGTTCGCCTGGGTGCCGATCCCCGAGCGCTTCCGCGACCTCGGCAGCCTCGAGTTCTCCAAGCTGGTGCTGGAGAAGGCCGACGTCGCCGTCTCCCCCGGCATCGGCTTCGGCGAACACGGCGACGGCCATGTCCGCATCGCGCTGGTCGAGAACGAGCAGCGCATCCGCCAGGCCGCCCGCGGCGTCCGCCGGTTCCTTGAAACGGCGGGGGAAACATTGCACAACGTCATCCCGATCGGGGCGAGGCGCTGACCGTCTAGGCTGGCGCCACGCTCCGCCACCCGCCGCCGAGCACTCTCGCGTCCGCGCCCGGTCCCCCGAGGGCGCGGCGACGGTGCGCCGGATCGGCCGAGCCGACACGATCCGCGGATTCGACACCCCATGGAAAAGCCACTGAAAGTGGGCCTCGCCGGGCTCGGAACGGTCGGCGCGGCGACGGTCGCCCTGTTGCAGCGCCATGCCGACGCCCTCGTCGACCGCTGCGGCCGGCCGATTGTGCTGACGGCCGTCTCCGCCCGCGACCGAACCCGCGACCGCGGCGTCGATCTCTCCGGTCTCGCCTGGTACGACGACCCCACCAAGCTTGCCGTGGAAGCCGACATCGATGTCTTCGTCGAGCTCGTCGGCGGCGAGGGTGGGGCGGCGGCTGCTGCCGTTCGCGCGGCGCTCGCTCGCGGGCTACCGGTCGTCACCGCCAACAAGGCGCTGCTCGCAGCCCATGGCAACGAACTCGCCCGCATCGCCGACGCGGCCGGCGTCAGCATCGGCTTCGAGGCGGCGGTCGCCGGCGGCATCCCGATCGTCCGCACCCTGCGCGAGGCGCTCGCCGGCAACGCGGTCAGCCGCGTCTACGGCATCCTCAACGGCACCTGCAATTACATCCTGACGCGGATGGAGAAGGAGGGGCTCGACTTCGCCACCTGCCTCGCCGACGCGCAGCGCCTCGGCTATGCGGAGGCCGACCCGACCTTCGACGTCGAAGGCTTCGACACCGCCCACAAGCTCGCGATCCTCACCGCCCTCGCCTTCGGCACCGAGGTCGATGCCGGTGCTATCCACATCGAAGGCATCTCGTCGATCACGCCGGCCGACATCGAGGCGGCCGACGAACTCGGCTACCGCATCAAGCTCCTCGGCGTCGCGAGCCGCACCGAGACCGGCATCGAGCAGCGCGTCCACCCGACGATGGTGCCGAAGTCGTCCGCCATCGCCCGCATCGACGGCGTGCTGAACGCGGTGGCGGTCGATGCCGACGCCGTCGGCGAGATCGTCCTCGTCGGTCCCGGCGCCGGCGGCGCGGCCACCGCCTCTTCGGTCGTCGCCGATATCGCCGACGTCGCCGCCGGCCGTGCCCTGCCGGCCTTCGGGCGCAAGGCGAACCGGCTCCAGCCCTATCGTCCGGCGCAGATGCGCGCCCACGCCGGCGGCTACTATGTCCGCCTGCTGGTGCGCGACCGGCCGGGCGCCTTCGCCACCGTGGCGGCGCACATGGGCGAGCATGGCATCTCGCTCGAATCGATCGTGCAGCGCCGGCGGGCTCCCAAGGCGGACGCGCCCGGCTCGGCGGTGCCCTCCGACACACAGCCGATCATGATGATCACCTATGAGACCACCGAGGCCGCGATGCGCGACGCCTTGAAGGCCGTCGCCGCGTCGGAGGTCGTCGAGGGCGTGCCGCGGATGATCCGCATCGAGAAGCTCGCCTGACCGGCCCGGCCGCCGCAAACGTTGAAGTCCAAAGATAACTCCAGAGGTGAAGCGATGGCGAAGGGCGACAAGGGGCGGACGTCGGCGGTGCTGGATCGCATGCTCACGCTCGAGGTGGTCCGGGTGACCGAGCGGGCCGCCGTGGCGGCGGCGCGTCTGCGCGGCCGCGGCGACGAGAAGGCCGCCGACCAGGCCGCCGTCGACGCCATGCGCCGCGAGCTCAACTGCCTGCCGATCAAGGGCACGGTCGTCATCGGCGAGGGCGAGCGCGACGAGGCGCCGATGCTCTATATCGGCGAGGCCGTCGGCACCGGCGAGGGCCCGAAGGTCGATATCGCCCTCGACCCGCTCGAAGGCACGACGATCTGCGCCAAGAACCTGCCGAACTCGCTTGCCGTGCTGGCGCTGTCGGAGGCCGGAGGTCTCCTCAACGCCCCCGACGTCTACATGGACAAGATCGCCATCGGTCCCGGCTACCCCGCCGGCCTGGTCGACCTCGACGCGACGCCGGCCGAGAACATCGCCGCGCTTGCCAAGGCGAAGGGCGTGCCGGTCGGCGAGATCACCGCCTGCATCATGGACCGCACGCGCCACGAGGCGCTGATCGAGGCGGTGCGTGCCACGGGTGCCGCGATCCGCCTGATCGGCGACGGCGACGTCGCCGGCGTCATCCACACCACCGATCCGGACGAGACCGGCATCGACATCTACATCGGCATCGGCGGCGCGCCCGAGGGCGTGCTGGCGGCGGCGGCGCTGCGCTGCATCGGCGGCCAGATGCAAGGCCGGCTCATCCTCGACACCGAGGAGAAGCGCGCCCGCGCCAAGCGCATGGGCGTCACCGAGCCGAACAAGAAGTACGACCTGACGGAGATGGCCTCCGGTGACGTCTTCTTCGCCGCCACCGGCGTCACCGACGGCAATTTCCTCGACGGCGTCGCCTTCAAGCGCGACCGCATCGAGACCCACACGGTGGTGATGCGCTCCTCGACCGGCACCGTCCGCTTCGTGAAGTCCACCCATCTCGACTTCTCGAAGTTCGACAACGATTGACGAATCGCGCTGCGGCCGGCTCCCGTCAGTCATGGAAGCGATCGCGGCGAAGCAGGATCGGACGGGGGCGTCCGGCCCTTTCCGGGCAGATGACGAGCGGCCGCTATTCGACGTCACCGCCTCGGTGACGGGAAAGCGCTGGCGGGCGCGCCTCGACGCCGCCGGCGAGGCGACGGCGCTCGCCATCGCCCAGCGCCACGGCCTGCCGGACGTCGTCGCCCGCGTCGTCGCCGGCCGCGGCATCGGCGTCGACGCCGTCGAGGCGTTTCTGGCCCCGAGCCTGCGCACTGCGCTGCCGGATCCCTCCGTCCTCACCGACATGGACCGCGCCGCCATCCGCCTCGCCGATGCGGTCGAGCGCGGCGAGCCGATCGGCATCGTCGCCGACTACGACGTCGACGGCGCCTCGTCCGCGGCGATCCTCGACCGCTATCTCGGCCTCCTCGGCCGCCGGCCGCGGGTTCACGTGCCGGACCGTATCGCCGAGGGCTACGGCGTCGGCCTCGTCGCCGTCGATACGCTGGCGGAGGCCGGCGCCCGCCTCATCGTCGCGGTCGACTGCGGCACCTCGAGCCACGTCGCGCTCGCCCACGCCGCCTCCCTCGGCCTCGACGTCGTCGTGCTCGACCACCATCCGGCGCCGACCGTGCTGCCGGCGACGGTCGCGCTGGTCAATCCGAACCGCCAGGACGACCTCTCCGGCCTCGGCCACCTGTGCGCTGCCGGCGTCACCTTCCTCGCCGTCGTCGCCCTCAACCGCGAACTGCGTCGCCGTGGCCGCTTCGCCGGCCGCCGCGAGCCCGACCTGCTGGCGCTGCTCGACCTCGTCGCGCTCGGCACCGTCTGCGACGTCGTCCCGCTCACCGGCCTCAACCGCGCCTACGTCTCCCGAGGCCTCGCAGTGATGCGGCTGCGCGCCAACCCCGGCCTCGCCGCGCTGGCCGACGCCGCACGGCTCTCCGGCCCGCCGGCCGCCTGGCATCTCGGCTTCCTGCTCGGGCCGCGCATCAACGCAGGCGGCCGCATTGGCGATTCCGGCCTCGGCGCCCGCCTGCTCGCCACCGACGATCCCGTCGACGCTGGCCGCATCGCCGCCGATCTCGACACCCTCAACCGCATCCGCCAGGACGTCGAGGCCGAGGCGCTCGCCGAGGCCGACGCCATGACGCTGACGCTCGGCGACGATCCCGTCGTCGTCGTCGCGGGCGCGCGCTGGCACCCGGGGGTCGTCGGCCTGGTCGCCGCGCGTCTCAAGGAGCGCACCGGCCGCCCGGCGATCGCGATCTCCGGCGAAAACGGTGCCGGCTCCGGCCGCTCGATCTCCGGCGTCGACCTCGGCGCCGCCGTCACCGCCGCCGTCGAGGCAGGCCACCTCGCCAAGGGCGGCGGGCACGCGATGGCCGCCGGCCTCACCGTCGCGGCCGACCGCATCGACGGCCTGCGCACCTTCCTGTGCGAGCGCCTCGGGCCGGCGGTGGAAGCCGCCCGCGCCAGCGCCGGGCTCTCCGTCGACGCGACGCTGTCGGCCGCCGCCGCCTCACCCGAACTCGTCGAGATGATCGAGAAGGCCGGCCCGTTCGGCGCCGGCTGTCCGGAGCCGCTGTTTGCCTTCTCCGGCCACCGCATCGTCGATGCCCTCGTCGTCGGCGGCAGCCACGTCAAGGTGGCGATCGCCAGCGGCGACGGCGCCCGGCTCGAGGCGATCGCCTTCCGCGCCGCCGAGGCACCGCTCGGCCGCGCCCTGCTCGCCGCCCGCGGCAGCGTCCGCCACGTTGCCGGCACCCTCGGCATCGACGTCTGGGGCGGCGGCCGCAAGGTGGTGCTGCGCCTCGTCGACACCGCCGAACCGGCGATCCCGCGTCGCGATTGAGAGGGCGGGGCGCCCGGTCCTTAACCTGACCTTTACGATAAAGCGCCACTCTCTTCCTGCGCGTCGTTTGAAAGTTCAGCGTCGCGATGCGCACCAGCTTCCGCGGGGCGTCGGCAACGGCGCCCCGCTTTGCCGTCTCGTGCTAAGGTGTGGCGTTCGCGCTCCATCCGTCGCTGGCAACAGTCATGCACCTCGACACTCCGCCGCCCGCCGTCGCTCATCTCGGCCTCAGGGCGCTGAAAGTCGTCGCCACCGCCGACGGCCCGATCCGCCCCGCGCAGCGCGCTCTCCTCGAAGCCGCGTGCGATGTCGTGCTGCACATTTCCGCCGACATCGACGCGCTGCCGCCGGTGACGCCGGCCGACCTCGCGGCGGGCTTTCCGGACCCGGCCCTCCGTCGCCAGTTCGTCGACGGCATGCTCGTCGTCGCCCTCGCCGAC
>CAMDHY010000070.1 GCA_945898215.1 Pseudoxanthobacter soli DSM 19599
CAACGCCGTTCGCCCGCACTCATCGCTCGGGTACCGGCCCCCAGCGCCCGAGGCCGTCGTGCCGAGCGCGCGCCCGCCTGCGCAACCCCGGCCAGCTCCAGCGGGCGCGCTCACCATGGAAACCCGGCCGCCCATGAACTAACAATCAAACCGGACCACCGATGTGGGGCAGGTCAGCACCATTCCGCCGGGTGTCATCGGCGTCTCCTCCACTTTTTGTCTTCTTGATCGTCGCGAAATGCAAGAATGACGCGACGGACGTCTTTGCTGGACTAGAAATCCATGTCGAGGACGTAGAGGCCGCCGACATGACGGTCGACGGTGTAGACTATGCCGCGCTCGTCGATGAAGACGTCGTTGAGCTGGCAGGCGCCAGTCGGTGCGTTCGGCTCTCCCGGCGGCGCGAAGTGCGCGACTTCCACCGGCGCGTACGGGTTACGGATGTCGTAGGCGCGCAGGCCGCCGCCGAAGAACGAGCCGACGATGAAGTCCTCGGAGTTCCAGGCCGTCGGCACAGAGACGTTCTCGTGCAGATTGTGGGCGCCGTAGCGGCCGCGCACCGCCCCGTACTGCTCGCGCGTCGGCGTCGGGCAGGTGGCGATCGGTACCGGACGGTGCTCGTCGCGGTAGTCGACGATCCAGATCAGCTTCGGCCAGTCCACCGCCTCGTCGTGGATGGATTCATCCGTGACGACCAGGAGGTTGCGGTCGAAGAGCGGCAGGACGGTGTGGGTGAAGCCCTTGTAGGGGGGCGAGTTGTCCCACTGGCAGAGCGGCTTCGGGTTCGCCTTGTCGGAGATGTCGAGCACGAACATGCCGGCGTCGAGATAGCCGAGATAGCAGCGGTCCGGCCGGCGGGCGTAGACGTTGGTGTTGTGGGCGCGGAAACCGCCGTCCCACTGCGGATCGTGGCGCACCGGGGGAGGGGCGTCGTCACCCTTGTGGGTGCCCGGCAGCCACCAGCGGCCGACCTCCTCCGGCTTCGAGGGGTTGCGCACGTCGATGATCCGGTAGAACTGGTCATCGAGCGGGTGGGTCGGCACGAAGTCGCCGGAGCCCGCCGCCATGTGCACGTACTCGCCGTCGCAGAACCACAGCTGGTGCACGCCGCGCGAATGCGGGCCGGAGGCGTCGAAGAAGCCGATCGACTTCGGGGTCTCCGGCACCGACACGTCGAAGAGCTCGAAGCCCGCCGGCTGCATGCCGACCTTCGTGCACTGGTAGGCGACCGCCAGGATGTTGCCGGAGCATTCGAGCGAGTTCGACCGCATCGAGCGGTGCGGCAGTTCGGTCTGCACCACCACCTTCGGCTTGCGGGGATCGGTGACGTCGACGCCGGTGAAGTTCTTCGGCGCGCTCTCGTGGGCGCACCACAGGATGCGGCGACCGTCGCGGGCGATCGAGATCGACAGGCCTTCGCCCATGCCGCCGTGGCCGGCGAGCAGGTCATGCGACAGAAGGCGGAAGTTCTTGATCTTCATGGAGTGTCGCCAGGCTTGTTGGCCGTAGGCGGCGACCCGGGAACGACACCGGGCGCAGCGCACGCATCGGCCAGTTCATACGAACGTACAACCCAGGTCCAGCGCATCAAATTATAAGAGCCGATCCTTGGCAGTACGGAAGCTGATGCGGGCGGCCGTCCGCCGCCCGCCCGAACGGTGCGCTACGCCTTCGGGATCACCGGCAGCAGCAGCGACGGCGACCGGCCTGCGCCGAAGTGGATCGTGGTCTTGCCGCCGAAGATGTCGGCCGGCCGATCCTCCGGATCGTCGTGCAGGAAGGGCCCGCAGCCGAGCAACTCGTTCTTGAAGTTCGACAGCCGGCCGCCGCTCTTGCCGTTGTACTCGTAGTCCTTGCCGCGCACCGTCAGCCCGACGCGGTAGCCGGCCGGGATGACGAGGCAGGTCGGCCAGATCTCGACCGCGCACTCCACCGGCTCGCCGGGCGTCAGCGGCTGCTTCTCGTCGTGGGTGTGGTAGGGCCGGTAGGGCTCCGACAGAGCCGGATCGAGCTTGCGGTGCGAGGCGCGCAGCCAGCCCTGGCCGACCGGCGTGTGCGGGTCGATGGCGCCCTGGAACACCACCTCGTCGAGGTCCGGCGAGAACACGCGCAGCACGACGAACAGGTCCGCGTCCGCCGTCGACGAGGAGATGGTGAGCTTCACCGCCGACGGGCCGGTGACCTCGGTCTCCTCCTTGAGCGGCGCCGTCAGGAACGTGACGCCTTCGCCGAGGGCGTCGAACGTCACCGCGCCGTCGGCCCCGCCGCCGTCCTTAGTTAGCGCACCGTCCGGCGTCAGGTGCAGGGTCGTCCAGTCGGTGCGGGCGAGCGGCCACTCGCTCTCGCCGCGCTCGACGAACGTGCCGTCGACGTGGCGGACCTGCAGCCGCACGCGCGGCTCGCGGTCCCAGCCGTTGTCCTCGCCCTTGAGGAAGTGGTCGAAGAAGCGCAGCTGCAGCCTGCGGCCATAGTCGGTGTAGAAGTGCGTCCAGTGCTCGATGCCGTGGATCTCGAGCCACTTCTGCTCGGTGGCGGCACGCACGAAGCCCTCGACGTTGCCGCGCAGGTGCAGCCCCTGGCCGCCCCAGTTGCCACAGGAGAGGAACGGCACGTCGGTCTTCTCGAAGTCGATGCTGCGCTCGCGGTAGTAGGGATCGTCGAGGGGCCGTGAGGAGATGTCGCCGCCGAAGTCGACGCGGTTGGCGGCGAGCTCCTCGTCGGTCAGCAGCTCCGGCCCGCAGACGAGCTGCCCGTGCACCGGGCTGCGCTTGCCGCGCTCGCCAGCACCGAACTGCACCGTCTTCACCTGCATGTCGAACCAGTTCTTCCAGAACGTCGACAGGATGCCGCCGTGGTGCGTCATGTCGCGATAGAAGTCGGCGGCGCCCTCCCAGGTGCACATCGCCGCAAGGTGCTTCGGCTTGTGCTTGACGACGTGCCACTGGTTGGTCGCGAAATAGGAGATGCCGTTGAGGCCGACCTTGCCGTTGCTCCACGGCTGCTCTCCCGCCCATTCAATGGCGGTGACGAAGTCGCTCTGTTCGTCCGGCGAATAGGGGTCGACGACGCCCGGTGTGGTGCCGCAGCCGCGCCCGTCGACGCGAACGCAGACATAGCCCTCGGAGACCCACTTCTCCGGGTCGACGACTTCCCACGCCTGGTACTTGTTGGATGAGCCCGCGGCGACGTCCGGATGCAACTGCACCATCCGCTGCCATGCGCTCGGATAGCCCTCCTGGAAGGAGAGCCCCTTGGCGTAGGGGCCGTAGGTGAGGATGACCGGATAGCGCCCCTCGGCCTCGGGGCGGAAGACGTCGGCGCGCATCACCAGGCCGTCATTTGCCGTGATCGGCACGTCCCAGTCGATGCGCATGGCGTCGCGCACTTCGCTGCGGCTCCTGATGCTCGAATCCAGTTGCCGGCGCGGCGCGGTCTGAGCCGTCATGTCGCTTCTTCCCTCGTTATCGCGGCCCGGCGTCGCCCACGTCAGAACGGAGCAGGCGCGCCTCTCCCTTGTCACCCAACTGGGCGATGCTTGTCTGACAGGACCCTAGTGGGGGGCAGCACGCGACGGAAATTATTCGCGGCGATGAAGTGCAGTAGCGATCATGATGCCGGCCAAGGCCGGAGTCACCTCAAGTCTGTGCGCGGGGCTCCGGCGGCGAATTGCGGAAAGCAGGCCGGCCGGGAGAGCTCCGGCCAGCCAGGTTTCCGCCGCGAAACGTCAGGCCGCTGACGCCTCGGCGGGCGCCGTCACCAGCTGCCGGTGCACGTCCGCGGCGATCTCGTAGGAGCGCAGGCGCGCCGTGTGGTCGTAGATGTGGCCGGCGATGATGAGTTCGTCGGCGCCGGTGCGGTCGATGAAGGCGGCAAGGCCGCGCCGCACCGTCTCCGGCGATCCGACGACGGCGCAGGCGAGCGCCTGGTCGATGCCGGCCCGCTCCATCGGCGTGGCGTAGTCGTCGATGTCGTCGATCGGCGGCGCCAGCTTGCCGGGCGTGCCGCGCCTGAGGTTGACGAACTGCTGCTGGGCCGAGGTGAACAGCCGCCGCGCCTCGCGGTCGCTCTCCGCTGCGACGACGTTGACGCCGACCATCGCGTGCGGCCGGTCGAGCTGCTCGGAGGGCTGGAAGCGCGTGCGGTAGATCTCGACGGCCTGCATCATCATGTCGGGCGCGAAGTGCGAGGCAAACGCGAAGGGCAGCCCCAGCATGGCGGCGAGCTGGGCGCTGTAGAGGCTGGAACCGAGCAGCCACAGCGGCACGTTGGTGCCGGCGCCCGGCACGGCCCGCACCACCTGGCCCGGCTGCACAGGGCCGAGGAGGGCCTGAAGCTCGAGCACGTCCTGCGGGAAGCTGTCGCCGCTGGAAGCGAGGTTGCGGCGCAGCGCGTGCGCCGTGCGCTGGTCTGTGCCCGGCGCGCGGCCAAGGCCGAGGTCGATGCGGCCGGGATAGAGCGACTCGAGCGTGCCGAACTGCTCGGCGATGACCAGCGGCGCGTGGTTCGGCAGCATGATGCCGCCCGAGCCGACGCGAATGGTCTTGGTGCCGCCGGCGACGTGGCCGATGACGACGGCGGTCGCCGCGCTGGCGATGCCGGGCATGTTGTGGTGTTCGGCCAGCCAGTAGCGATTGTAGCCCCAGGCTTCCGCATGGCGGGCGAGGTCGAGGGTGTTGCGGAAGGAATCAGATGCCGTCGAGCCCTGCGGGATCGGCGAAAGGTCGAGTACGGAGAACGGGATCATCGGCTTCCTCGTCGGCTCGCGGCCCCGCCACCCACGAACCCGCCCGACCGATGTGGGGGATGGCGCGGCCCGGCGCAAGGCCGCGGGTCCGGCGCCGTCGCCGCCCGGCCGCGAAACCGCGTATGAATCACCGGCAAGCCGCCCGAGACGGACGCCCCGCCATGACCGCCCCTCCGCCCGCTCCCTCGCCCTTCCCCGATTTCGGGCTCACCGCCGCCGAGCGCCGGGAGGCGGTGTTCGGCCACTGGTACGAGTGGCCCGGCATGGACGGCGCCCGCGGCGAGATCTGGTGCTATTCCGACCGGCTCTCCTACCGTCCCGGCGACACCGTCACGCTGTTCGTCAGCGCCACCGCCCCTCGCTTCCGGCTCGAGGTCGTGCGGGACGGCGCCACCGAAACCGTCGTGCACATGGCGGACGGCCGCCGTGCCAGCTGGCAGCCGACCCCGGACGACTGCTCCGTCACCGGCTGCGGCTGGCAGGCGAGCCACGCCTTCGCAATCCCCGCTGACTGGCCGTCGGGCGGCTATCGGCTGACGCTCACCGCCGAGGGCCGCGATGGTGCGCCGATCGCGTGCCACCACCTGATCGTCGTGCGCCCGCCACCGGGCCGCCGGCCGGGCCGCATCCTGCAGATCGCCGCCACCGGTTCGTGGACCGCCTACAACACCTGGGGCGGCTCCAACCACTATCAGGGCATCACGGGTGCGAACCGCGACCAGTTCGCCCCCGTCGTCAGCCTGGAGCGGCCGTGGGCGCGCGGCTTCGTCGGGCTGCCGCCTGAGGCGCCGCGGGTGCCGCTGACGGTGACAATGCCGCCCGCCACGGTGCCACGCTACCCGCACATGGAATGGGCCTACGCCACCGGCCACAGCAAGAAGTACGCGTCCGCCGGCTGGGCCTCCTACGACAGCCACTTCTTCCGCTGGGCCGAACGGTCGGGCTTCGCGATCGACCTCGCCACCCAGCACGAACTCCATTTCGAGCCGGACCTGCTGTCCGGCTATGACTGCGTCGTCATGGTCGGCCACGACGAGTACTGGACGTGGGAGATGCGCGACGCCGTCGACGCCTATGTCGAGGCTGGCGGCCGCATCGCCCGCTTCGCCGGCAACTTCATGTGGCAGACCCGCCTCGAGGACGGGGGCCGCCGGCAGGTCTGCTACAAGTACCGCGCCCGCGCCGAGGACCCCGTGTTCCGCAACGCCGACCCGTCCCGCACCACCACCTCTTGGGAAGCGGCGGAGGTCGGCCGGCCGGGCGCCGCCACCTTCGGGCTGAACGCCACCCGCGGCCTCTATGCCGGCTGGGGCGGCTGCGCCCCGCGCGGCGTCCGCGGCTTTCCGGTCTACCGCCCGGACCATTGGGCCTTCGCCGGCACCGGCCTCTTCTACGGCGACGTGCTCGGTGCCGAGGGCCACGTCTTCGGCTACGAGGTCGACGGTCTCGACTACGTCATCCGCGGCGGCCTGCCGGAGCCGACTGGCATCGAGGGCACGCCCGACGGCCTCACCATCCTCGCCCTCGGCCTGTCGTCGCTGGTCGAGGAGAGCGCCGACCTGCCGGCCGAGGGCCGCTTCCTCTCCGACGAGGACGGCCGCTTCTGTGCCGAGGTGCTGATCGGCCGCGACGACGCGGCGGCGCTCGACAAGGTGAAGCGCGGCGCCGGCATGATCGTGACGTTCCCGCGCGGCGCCGGCGAGGTCTTCCACGCCGGCAGCTGCGAGTGGGTCGCCGGCCTGCTCCGTAGCGACCCGATGGTGGAGAGGGTCACGGAGAACGTGCTGCGGCGGTACCTGGCGCGCTGAGCCGCGCGTCCGGCGGGTGACGTCAACCGACCGCTGTCAGCGGCGCAACCGCCCTGTCGGCCGCGAGCTTGCCGAGCTTGGCGAACAGCGGTACGGCCACCGGCACGCCGTCGGCGAGGTTCGCCTCGCGCACCGCCAGGCTGCGCTCGCCGGGAATGCGCACCGCCTCGAAGCCGGGGCGGGGGGGAGAACTCTTCATCTGGTCGATCACCTCGTCCACCTCGCTCCGGATCACGTCCGGGTCGCCGAAGGCGGACAGGTCGATCGCGCAGATGAACTGGCCAGTGTTCGACGCCGCCGAGGGGTCGTTCGGGCTGCTCGACTTCGGGCCGTTGAACGCCGCGCCGTTCAAAGTGCCTGCGATCAGACCAATGGCCAGCGCCAGGCCGTAGCCCTTGGCGCCGCCGATCGGCAGCAGCGAGGCGCCGGCCATCTTCGTCGGGTCGGTGAGCGGCATCCCGTCCGGGCCGATCGCCCAGCCCTCGGGGATCGCCTCGCCACGGTCGGCCGCCACCTTGATCTTGCCGAAGGCGGCGGTGCTCGTCGCCATGTCGAGCAGCATCGGCGGCCGCGCGCCCGCCGGCACGCCGATCGCCAGCGGGTTGGTGCCGATGAACGGCGTGATGCCGCCCCACGGCGCCATGTGGCGGACTGGCCCGACGGCCCCGTAGAGCCCGATCATGCCCTCGCGCACCGGCATCATCGCGTAGATGCCGGCGGCCCCGGCGTGGTTGCCGTAATGGCAGCCGACCCAGCCGATGCCGAAGTCGCGGGCGATGGCGATCGCCTCCTCGGCGCAGCGCTTCATGACGAGGTGGCCCATGGCGTTGTCGCCGTCGATGAGCGCCACCGCGCCCTTGCGCCGCTCGACGCGGATCTCCGGCGCCTTGTTGATGGCGCCGGCGGCGAGCCAGTCGAGATACTGCGTCAGGCGGAAGACGCCGTGGGTGTCGACGCCGAGGAGGTCCGCCTCGACCATCAGCCCCGCCGTCGTGCGTGCATCGTCGGCCGGCAGGCCGGCCTCCGTGAGGACGGCGGCGGTGAAGCGGACGAGATCGTCGGCGGCGACGCGCATGAAGGAGCCGGGGGAGGTCATCATCTGGGTCCTTCGGCAGGGCGGCGGGCAGCCGGGGCGGGGAGCGTGAGAGTGTCGATCCGGCCGCCGGAGATCAAGTCCGAGTACGGATGTATGAACCGGCGGGCTGCGAAGCGGTCCGTCTCGCTGCGACGAACGCTTCGGCTGCCGGCGCATTCTGTGGTGGATAGAGGCGCCCACACGCACGCGAACGGTTGCAGCAGGGCGCGGGCGGAGCCGAAGCTGCCGCCGGCTGGGGCCAAGGAGAGGCGGACATGGCGAAACGGGCGGCAGCGGGCGACATCCGCGTCGGCATCGGCGGCTGGACCTTCGAGCCCTGGCGCGACAACTTCTACCCCAAGGGCCTGACGCACGCCCGCGAGCTCGAGTTTGCGAGCCGGCAGGTCACCGCCATCGAGATCAACGGTACCTACTACGGTTCGCAGAAGCCCGAGAGCTTCGCCCGCTGGCACGACGAGGCGCCCGACGACTTCGTCTTCGCTGTGAAGGGCCCGCGCTTCGCCACCAACCGCAAGGACCTGTCCCTGTCGGCCGCCTCGGTCGAGCGCTTCCTCACCGGTGGTGTGCTGGAGCTCAAGGAGAAGCTCGGCCCAATCAACTGGCAGTTCCTGCCGACGAAGGCCTTCGTCCCCGACGACTTCGCGGCGTTCCTCAAGCTGCTGCCGGCCGAACTCGAGGGCCGGGCGCTGCGCCACGCCGTCGAGGTCCGCCACCACAGCTTCGTCACGCCGGATTTCGTGGCGCTCGCCCGCGAGCACGGCGTCGCGATCGTCGTCGCCGATTCCGACGAGCACCCGCAGATCGCCGACCTCACCGCCCCCTTTGTCTACGCCCGCCTGCAGCGGGCGCGGGAGGACGAGGAACACGGCTACCCCGCCGCCGACCTCGACACGTGGGCGGAGCGCGCCCGGACCTGGGCGGCCGGCGGTACCCCCGATGGACTATCGATGGCTGCCGCCGCGCAAGCAAATCACAAGAAATCTGAAAAAAAGCTGAAAATCAAATCTCGCGAGGTCTTCGTTTTCATGATAAACGGTCACAAGCTGAAGGCTCCGGCCGCCGCGAGGGCGTTGCTCGAGCGTTTCGGTTCGCCCATGTCGTGACCGAAGTCTGCCGTGCAAACATTACAAAAGCTTAATGATTGCCTTGAATAGGCAAAATGTGACGCGCAGCACAGTCTCGAATGCTGTGGTATGGTGATCTTCATCTCGCTGCCTACACACCCTATCTCGGGATGCGGCAGACGAGGTGATCCATCATGAAGATGCTGAGTGTTTCCGCTGTCGCGATGTCCGTCGTGCTCGCGACCACCGCCGCCCAGGCGGACATTCTTGCCACGGCGACGAACGTCGAGGACCAGGGCTTCGTTGCCGGGGACCCGTCCCTTGTCGTTCTGGATGGCGAAAACGAAAAGTCGACCATCAGGTTCAGCACGTCGAAGGCCGGCCCGGTTGTCGTGGCGTTCTATGCCGAGTGCAGGGTCAACGGCGCCCCTGAGGCCTACGTGGACATCGACATTCTCGTCGACCCGGCTGGCAGCGGCGGCTTCGCCCCGATCCCGCCGACCAACGACAACAACGCGATGTGCAGCGGCTACGCGGGGTTCCCCGGCGGTTCTGGTCCCGCTTCGGTCAGCGCCGTGACGGCGGGTGTCGTCAACCTGCCGAAGGGCAACCACAAGGTGCGCGTCAGCGCCAAGTACGTCGGCGGCGAAGGCGCCGCGCTTCTCGACGACATCCTGCTGTCCGTCGAGAACTGACGGCGAGACGATCGACCGAGCTCGACGTCGAGTTCGAGGCGCCTGGCCCCGGTGGGGCCGGGCGCCGGCCGCACTCCTTCACTGTTCCTTCGTCCGATCGGTGACGCGCAGCACAGTCTTGTCCGGCTGTCTGTGACGTTGTTCACCCCGCCGCCCTCGGAGGGATCGAGGCGGCGTCAACATCAGAGGAGGAAGACTGCAATGAAGACTTTCGCCATGTGTGCCGCGACCATCGCGGCGACGCTCACCGTCGGCACAGCGCGTGCGGACATTCTCGCCACCTCGGTCAATGCCTCCTCGCAGGCCTTCGACGCGGGCGCGATTTTCCCCGTGGTGCTCGACGGCTCCATGAACAAGAATACGATCAAGTTCACGACGTCGAAGGCCGGACCGGTGATCATCACCCTCTACGCTGAATGCGCGGTCGACGGGGAGCCCATCGACTGGATGGACGTCGACATTCTCGTCGACCCGGCGGGGGCTGGTGGCTACTCGGCGATCCTGCCGACCAGCGACGACAACGCCATGTGCACCGGTTCAGAGGCGGCGCCGAACGGCGTGGACGACCACTGGGTGGGCGCCGTAGTCGCCGGTGTCGTCGACCTGCCGCAGGGGACGCACAAGATCAAGGTGCGAACCTACCTCTATGGCGAGGGCTTCGGTCAGCTCGACGACATCCTGCTCACCGTTCAGGACTGATGTGCCGCGCGGGGGAGTGGCGGGCGGCCCGACGGTCGAAGGGCCACCCGCCGCTGCGCCACCAGGGAAGCCGCGTGGGACGGCGGAACGCATCCGGCCCGCAGCCGTTACGCCTGACTGGGGTGAACGCAGCGAGGCGGCCATGGCGGACCGGGCGACCTACCGACCCTATGAGCAACCGACGGGTGGCTGGGGGTCGGTGAAGTCGCTGATCAGGCACTCGACGCGCCAGTGCGCCGTCGGCGCCGGGCCGGGCCTCGTCCGCCGACAGCCCGGCGCCGGCGAGGACATCGGCCGTGTAGCGGACGAGATCGTCGGCCGTGACGAGCACGAAGGAGCCGATGGCGGACATGGGAACTTCCTCGCACGCCGCGGTGAGACGGGCAGGGCAGGGCGCCGGCTGGCATCCGGCGAGGGCGCGAGCATGTCGGCGGGCGCCGCTGAGATCAAGGCGTGAAGTACGTCCGTATGACTCCGTCTTTCTGACCGACCGTCGCAAGCCGACGGTACCCTGCCGCCGCCAACGCGCTTTTCGCCGGGGTGGATCGCCGGGTGGACCAGGTGGCGGCGCGTGGCAAACGGGCCGCGGCGATGGCTCCGCTTGTCCTCGTTGACAGAACCTTGACGTGCAGCACGGTTGTGCCGCCGTGTCTGTGATCTCCTTCACCTTGTCGATCGGCATGTTTTTGGACGCCCGGTCGAATGTCTCTGGAGGAGTTTTGCCGGGCGCCCGCTTCTGCCCGCCGCTTGACAGTTAGTTCAACGTAGAACTATATAGTCTTACGTTGAACTAACTCGGGTGGTCGTCATGGTGTCCCGCCGTCGCCTTTTCGCTGTCGCCGCCGGTGCGCTGGTCGCACTCGGCGGTGGCGCCGCTGCCTTCGTGCTCACCCGCGAGCCGCGCGCTGCACTCGCACCCTGGGCCGAGGCCGACACGCACGACGATGCCCGGCTGCGCGCCCTCGCCCTCGCCATTCTCGCCCCCAACCCGCACAACCGGCAGCCGTGGCTGTTCGAGCTCGTCGGCGACGACACGATCGCGGTCTTCTGCGATCTCGAGCGGCGCTTGCCGGAAACCGATCCGTTCGACCGGCAGATCACCATCGGCTTCGGGAGTTTCCTCGAGCTCCTGGCGATGGCCGCCGCCGATGACGGCCACGAAGCGCGCATCACGCTGTTTCCAGAGGGCGAGCCCCAGCCGCGGCTCGACGGGCGGCCGGTCGCGGTGGTGATGTTCGAGCGCACGAGCGCTTCGCAGCCCGACCCGCTCTTCGCCCACCTGCGCGTCCGGCGCTCGAACAAGGAGCCGTTCGACACCACGCGGCCCGTCCCTGCCGAGGCGCTCGCCACCCTCGTGGCGGCATCGCCCGCTCTCGCCCGCGCCTCCGCCGAGCCCGGCCTGGTCGAGGCGCTGCGCGCGCTCACCTTCCGCGCCTTCGAGGTCGAGGCGTCGACGCCGCGCACGCACCTCGAGAGCATCCGGCTCTTGCGCATCGGCAAGGCCGAGATCGAGGCTTCGCCGGACGGCATCGACATCGGCGGCGCGGTCCCGGAGCTGCTCGCCGCCGCCGGCCTTCTCACCCGCGAGGCCGCCGCCGATCCGACATCGACGGCGTTCGCCCAGACCACGGCGATGTACCGGGAGATCATGCACACGGGCATGGCCTATGTCTGGCTGGTGACGGCGGGCAACACGCGCGCCGACCAGATCGCCGCCGGTCGCGCCTGGGTGCGCGTCAACCTCGCCGCCACCGCGGCCGGTCTCGCGGCCCACCCCGTCAGCCAGGCCCTGCAGGAATATCCCGAGATGCAGGGGGAGGCAGGGGCGCTCCAGACTCTGCTCGGCGTTCCCGATGACGCGACGCGCGTGCAGATGCTCGCCCGCATCGGCTATGGTCCGGCGGTGCCGCCGAGCCCGCGCTGGCCGGTCGAGACGAGGATGCGCCCTGCGTGACCACCGCCGATCCTGTCGTCTTCGCCGTCTTCAACGAGATCGGCATCATCGACCAGCTGGCCCAGGCGCGCCTCGCCAAGGTCCTGCCGGACGGGCTGCTGGTGCCGCACTTCACCCTTCTCAATCATCTCGTGCGCGTCGGTGACGGCCGCAGTCCGGTCGACATCGCCCGCGCCTTCCAGATCACCAAGGGCGCGGTGACGAACACGCTGCAGCGCCTCGAATCGCGCGGCCTCGTCCGCCTCGCGCCCGACCCCGACGACGGCCGGGCGAAGCGCGTCTTCCTGACGCCGGCGGGCCGGGCCGCGCGCGAGCGCTGCATCGAAGCCGTCGCCGACCTGTTCGCCGACATCCACGGCCCCCTCGGCGACGGCCCGTTCGCGGCCGCCCTGCCGTTCCTGCGCGATCTGCGCCAGCGGCTCGACAAGGCGCGCGACTGATCGGGCTTGCCCCTCGCGTCGGCGACGCCACGGCGGTGGCTTGATCGCCGCGCGCTGCGATGCGTGGATGGCCGGCCCGCGGCCGCGGGCTTCGTCAGCCCGGGGGCCTCATGCACGCCGATCTCGCCGACACCCACATCGCCATCCTCGGAGCGGGCCTCGTCGGGGTCGGATGGGCGGCACTGTTCGTCCACCACGGTGCGACCGTCACCGTCTGGGACCCGGTGGCGGGCGCGCTCGACGCCGTCGACAGCCGGATGGCGGCGCCCCTGGCGGCGCTGGCGCGGCTGTCGCCGGAAGCCGGGCCGCGTGGGCGGCTGTCGTGCACGCCGTCACTGGCGGACGCCGTGGCGAAAGGCGATCTGATCCAGGAGAACGCCCCGGAGAAGATCCCGCTGAAGCACGCCCTCTATGCCGAGGTGGAGGCGGCGGCGCCGGAGACGGCGATCATCGCCTCCTCGACCTCCTCGCTCACCTGGTCCGAACTCGCGCCGGGGCTCAGGCGGCCGGAGCGCTTCATCACCGCCCATCCGTTCAACCCGCCGCACCTCGTGCCGCTGGTCGAGCTCTACGGCATCGACGCGGCCGTCCTCGACCGGGCCGAGGCGATCTACCGGGCGGCCGGGCGCCGGCCGGTGCGGCTGAACAGGGACGCCACCGGCCACATCGCCAATCGCCTCGCCTCGGCGCTCTGGCGCGAGGCCGTCAACATGGTCGCCGAGGGCATCGCCGACGTCGAGGCGATCGACGAGGCGCTCGTTCACGGGCCGGGGCTGCGCTGGTCAGTGATCGGCGCCCACATGGCCTACCATCTCGGCGGCGGCCCCGGCGGCATCGAGGCCTATCTCGAACACCTCGGCCCGAGCCAGGAGCGCCGCTGGGCGAGCCTCGGCAATCCGCGCCTGACGCCCGACGTGCGCGCCGCGATCGTCGCCGGGGTCGCCCGCGAGGCGGCCGGCCGCGACATCGCCACGCTGGAAGCCGAGCGCGACGACGCCCTCATCCGCGCCCTCCGCGCGCGGGAAGGGGCGTCTCAAAGCTGATCGCGGTGGACTGCCGAGCGGCACAGGCGCGCCCACTCGAGCCGACGCCGAGGTCCGTCGCGTTCCTGCGGCGATCGACACGCTGGATTCGCGATGCGTGGGATGCTTGTTTGCCGGAGTGTCGGTCTTCCGCGGCACGATGCGACGACGTCCAGCGCCGCGCGGTGCGAGTCGCGACGGGATCTTGGGAGCCCGAACTCATGCCGGTCCTCGTCCGCTTCCTCCTCCGGCACGCCCTGATCGGTTTCGCTGTGGCGCTGGTGTTCGTCGGGGCGCTTCTCGCCTTCGACGTCGCGCGGCTCGGAACCCTGGTGTGGGCGTCGCCGTCCGGCGGCATCGCCGTGGCGGCGCTGACCTTCGCCCTCGGCCTCACCTTCGGCAGCGTGCAGATGGGCGTCGCCGTCATGCTGCTCGGCGAGGACGCCGACCGGCCGACCCGCGGCGGCGGCCGCCGCGCCAACCTCGGCGGCGCCGTCCGCCGGCTCGCACCGGTCGTCGCACGGAGGAAGTGACGAGCGCTGCGCCGGGGCGGGTACCAACCCCCGCCTGATCGCCGCACGTCGGTGAGCCGCCGTCGATCGGTGAGGCGCCGCGGCGCCGTCCGGTCCCGCACGTCGATCGACCAACATTTCGGCCACGTCCGCGCCTGAGGACGAAGGTCTTTCGCTCACCTGCGAATGCATTTCAGATTGAGTTGTTGCAAGAACTCCGGAGGTTTCCGGAGTGGCGCTCTGGCGCATTCAAATTGTGCAGCAAAAGCCAGATATCCGGGGAGAGCAGACGCAACAATTCTGCGTCTGTCATTCAATCAGGACGGGAGTAAAGCCGATGAGGCGTGTTTGTCTCGCATTGGCGCTCGGTGCGGCCGTGGTGGGCACCGCCCACGCCGATACCGACGTGCGCACGCTCGCCGACAGCTGCGCGATCTGCCACGGCACCGACGGCAAGCCGCCGCGCGACGGGCTCGACCGGCTCGCCGGCATGCGGTCGTCCGAGTTCGTCGAGGAGATGCGTGAGCTTAGGGACGACCCCGACGAGGGCCGGCTGATGTCGGTGATCGCCCGCGGCTACTCGGACGCGGAGATCCGCGCCATGGCCGATTACTTCGCCAAGCTGCGCTGAAGCGGCGGGAGAACACGACCATGACCGAGATCACCCGCCGCGGCTTCGCCGCCCTCGTCGGTGGCGCTGCCGCCCTGCCGCTGTTCGGCACCTCGTTCGCGAGCGCCGCCCGCACGCCGCGCGTCGTCGTCATCGGCGGCGGTTTCGCCGGCGCGACCTTCGCCAAGTACCTCCGCCGCGCCATGCCGACTGCGCGCATCACGCTGGTGGAGCCGAAGAAGTCCTACGTCTCCTGCGTCTATTCCAACGAGGTGGTGGTCGGGCTGTCGACCCTGAAGCCGCTCACCGTCGGCTATGCCGCCCTGGCCGAGGCCTATGGCATCCGCCACGTCCGGCGGTCGGCGGTGGCGATCGACCCGGTCGCCCGGCGCGTGACGCTCTCCTCCGGCGACAAGCTTCCCTACGACAAGCTCGTCGTCGCCCCCGGTATGGCCTACCGCTACGACGCCCTTCCGGGCTGGAACGAGGAAACGGCGGCGCTCCTGCCGGCGGCCTGGCACGCCGGACCGGAGACGACGCAGCTCGCTGCCAGGCTGAAAGCGATGCCGAACGGCGGCACGGCGATCATCACGGTGCCACCGGCGCCCTACCGCTGCCCGCCGGCGCCCTATGAGCGGGCGAGCCTGTTCGCCTGGTACCTGAAGCGCACCAAGCCGGCGGCGAAGGTTTTGATCCTCGACGCCAACGAGACCTTCCCCAAGCAGGCACTGTTCGAGGAGGGGTGGGCGAAACTGTTTCCGGGTATGGTGACGCGCATCCCCGGCTCGAAGGGCGGGGCCGTGCAGTCGGTCGATGCCGTGGCGATGCGGGTCGTGGCCGGCGCGGGCAGCTTCTCGGGCGCGGTCATCAACATCATCCCGCCGCAGCGGGCGGGCGACCTCGCGACGGCGGCGGGCCTGACGGACCAGACGGGCTGGTGTCCGGTCGATCCGCGTACCTTCGCCTCGAAGCTCGTCCCCGACGTCCATGTGCTGGGCGACGCGGCGGCGAGCGGCCTGCCGAAGTCGGCGACGTCGGCAAATGCCGGCGCGAAGGTCGCGGCCCTCGCCATCGCGAAGTTGTTCGCCGGGCGACCGGTCACCGATCCCCTGTTCATCAACACCTGCTACAGCCGCCTGGCACCGGACTACGCGATCGGCATCGCCAGCGTCTTCGGGGTAGATCCGGTGAGCGGCGCGATCGTGGTGCGCAACACCGGTACCGGTACGAGCCCGCTCGGCGCCTCCCTCGGCTACCGCAAGGAAGAGGCCGAGGACGCCGACAAGTGGTTCCGCGCGCTGATGTCGGACACCTTCGCCTGAACACGCGCCTGAACACCGCGCCTGACGCGCAGGGCCGGACCCGGTTCGCCGGGTCCGGTGCGGCCGGGCCGTCGAGGCCTCAGACAGCCGTGCCGACGAGGGCGCCGATGGCGGCGGTGGCGGCCATCGCGAGCGCCCCCCAGAACGCCACCCGCACCGCCGCCTTCACCATGCCGGCGCCGCCGGCCCGAGCCCCGACGGCTCCGAGGAGCGCCAGAAAGGCGACCGAGGCGGCCGAGACCGCCGGGGCGAGGAGGTCGGCCGGCGCGATCACTGCGACGATGATCGGGAAGGCGGCGCCGACCGCGAAGGTCGCAGCCGACGTCAGCGCCGCCTGCACGGGCCGGGCGCTGACGATCTCCGAGATGCCGAGCTCGTCGCGGGCGTGGGCGGCGAGCGCGTCGCCCTTCATCAGTTCCTCCGCCACCTGCCGGGCGAGCCCCGGCGACAGCCCGCGCTCCACATAGATCTGCGCGAGCTCGTCGGTCTCTAGAGCGGGGGAGGTCGCGAGCTCTAGGCGCTCGCGCGCGAGGTCGGCGTTTTCGGTGTCGGACTGCGAGGAGACGGAGACGTACTCTCCGGCGGCCATCGACATCGAGCCGGCGACGAGCCCGGCGACGCCGGCCACCAGCACGTCGCCGGGGGCCGTCGCGGCGGCGGCGACGCCCACGATCAGGCTGGCGGTGGAGATGATGCCGTCGTTGGCGCCGAGCACGGCCGCCCTGAGCCAGCCGATGCGCTGGATCATGTGTCCTTCGGTATGGCTGCGGCCCATGCGTCGCTCTCTTTCCCCGGCACGGAGAGGCGGGGCGCGTTCGACCGCGTCACCCGCCTCCGGCGTGCCCTGCCCACAGTCCCCCGAGCCCGTTACGTCGGGCTCACTCGCTCGTCTTGGCGCGCTTGCGTCCGGTGATCATCGCCGCGCCGAGATTCTCACCGTGCGCCAGGCTGGCCACGAGGACACCAGCAATATGCAGCGCGACGAGCAGCAGTGTGACATTGACGCTGATCTCGTGCGCCTCCTCCACCCACTCGACGCCCCAGAAGGCATCGGTGGTCATCAGGATACCGGTGCCGCAGATCAACGACAGCATGACCAGCAGCGCCAGGATCATCGCCCCGCCGGCCGGGTTGTGGCCGAGGTGGCGCCGCGCCCGCAGCCTCGCGGTGTCGAAGAGGTGGCCGACGACGGCCGACGGCCGGTGGACGAAGTCCGTGAAGCGCGCGTGCGTGCTGCCGAACAGGCCCCGGAAGACGCGGAAGACGACGAGGCCGACGATCGTGTAGCCGGCGGTATCGTGGACCTGTTGCCATTCGTCACCGGTCGCCCACGCCGTCACGAAAGCCGCGACCAGGGACCAATGAAACAGGCGGACGAGCGGGTCCCACACCCTGACGGTGCGCGGTGCCCAGGTGTGGCCGGAGGGCGCCGGCGGCAGCACGCCGCCGGCTCCGGCCTTCTCGGATGAGGAGGCGTCCATCAGTCGTCCTCCTCCTCCGACTTGACGACGGCGCCGGTCACCGGGTCGACGTCGGCCTCGAAGCGCTTGCCGTCCTTATTGAGGGCAAAGACTTCGTAGCCGTGGTCCTCGACCTTGAACTGCCGGACGTCGTGGCCCTGCTTGGTGAAGGTCTCGGTGATCTGCTGCACGCTCATCCACTGGTCGCGCGGCGCCGCCGGCTTGCCGTCGGAGGCGAGAGCCGCACCGGTGGAGACGGCGAGGGCGGCCAAGAGAGCGGCGGCGCTGGCGGTGGCGATCAGGCGCTTGTGCATCGGGTTTCTCCTGTCTGGTCGAACGGCACCCGCCGTCCGATGCCGCAGACACTGCCCGAGCCGCCCTGACGCCCCGCTGAGCGTCGCCGTCAGCGAGTTGTCAGCCTCTGGCGCGCAAGAGGAGACCGAGACAGGACCGCCAATGACCCGCCGCTCTGTGACCCGCCGCATCGCCCGCATCGCCCTCGTCCTCCCGCTCGCCCTCGCCCTCGCGGCGCTCGGGCTGACGCTGCTGTTCGACGCCACCTCGGGCGGCGCGTCGCCGGTTAACTCGCCATCTCTCTCGGCCAGATCACCGCGGGCTCGATCGCGGCCCGAAGGGGGCGCTCGTGCTGACGCGCCCGCCGGCCGATCCGCGTTTCGGCACGCCGCTCTCGGGGCTATACTGGCAGGCCGGCGTCGGCGACGAGCGCCTGCGCTCCCGCTCGCTCTGGGACGAGGCGCTGGCGCTGCCGCCGGACATCCTCGCCGACGGCGCGGTCCACGAGCATCTCATCACCGGGCCGGGTGGCGTCGCGCTCTTGGCGCTCGAGCGCAGCGTCACGCTGCCGGCGCGGCTCGGCGGCGGCGCGCTGCGCGCCATCGATGCCGCCGACGTCACCAATGCCACCCGCGGCTTCGCCGTCGATCTCCTGTCCTACCTCGCCGTGCTGGCGCTGGTGCTGATCGCGTCGGCCGCCGTGCAGGTGACGGTGGGCCTCAGGCCGCTCGCCGCCGTGCGTGCCCGGCTCGCCGGCATCCAGGCCGGCACGGAGCGGCGGATGGGCGACACGTTCCCCGACGAGATCCGCCCGCTCGCCGCCGAGGTCGACGCCCTGATCGCGGCGCGCGAGGGCCAGGTCGAGCGCGCCCGCGCCCGCGCCGCCGACCTCGCCCACGGCCTGAAGACGCCGCTGCAGGTGCTGTCGGGCGAAGTCGCGCGGTTGCGCGAGCGCGGCGAGCCGGCGATCGCCGACGACATCGAGCAGGTGGCGACGGCGATGCGGCGCCACGTCGACCGCGAACTCGCCCGCGCCCGCCTCGCCGCCAGCGACGCCGACGCGAGCGCCGACGTCGCGGCGGTGGTTGAGGCCGTCCTCGCGGTGGTTGTCCGCACTCCGGCCGGCGCGGTGCTGACGTGGGTCACCGCGATCCCGGCCGGCGCCATCGCCCGCATAGACCCGGACGATCTCGCCGAGGCCGTCGGTAACCTCGTCGAGAACGCCGCACGCCACGCTGCGCGCCGCGTCACGGTCACCTGCCGGGCGGCGGGCGAGTGCCTCGTCGTCGCGGTCGCCGACGACGGGCCGGGCATCGCCCCCGACCGGGTCGAGACGGCGCTCGCCCGCGGCGGCCGTCTCAACGCCGCCGGCGACGGCGCCGGCCTCGGGCTCGCGATAGTCGGCGACATCGCCGAGGCCTGGGGCGGCCGGCTGTCGCTCGCGGCGACGGTGGACGCTGCTGCCCTCGGCGGAAGCGCGGGTGCGGCTCCCTCTGGCGACGGCACCCCGGGTGGCACGACGGCGACGTTGACGCTGCCGCGCGCCGCACCGGCGACGCGGCGCGGCGAGGCGCCTTGACACCGTCGCCGGCGCCTCCGTATATGCCGCCTGCCGACCGGGGCGGAGTAGCTCAGCTGGTTAGAGCAGCGGAATCATAATCCGCGTGTCGGGGGTTCGAGTCCCTCCTCCGCTACCATCATCTCCGGCCTGACCCACCCTCTCAGCCGGCGCCCTCGTCGAGCGTGAAGCCGACCTTCAGCTTCACCTGGTAGTGATGCACGCGGCCGTCCTCGATGTGGCCGCGTACCTCGCTCACCTCGAACCAGCGCAGATTGCGCACGGTCTTCGCGGCGCGCTCGACGGCGTTCTCGATCGCCGCCTCGATGCCGTCCGTCGACGAGCCGACCAGCTCGACGATCTTGTAGACGTGCTCGCTCATGATGCTCTCCCTGTCAGGCGCCGCCGGGCGTGATGGTGCGATGCGGACAACGCCGCGGGCGCCGGTGCGTTCATCCTACGGCATCCGCCGATCGCACGCCGCCCGCGCCAACCCGCCTCTGCCAGCGGCGCGCGCCGGCGTTCGGACCCCGCGACTTCGGCCCACCTGCGCACCGTCCCGATTCACCGTTTGCACGGCGGCGCGAATGCGGCCACGCTGGCCGACATTCCAAAGGCTTCCGGGCGGTCGCAGGGTCGCGCCGGAGCCGCTTCGCCGAGGACGGAGCGGTCGCGCCGACGGAGCCGATGGCCGTCCGACAAGAGCCAGCGAGGACGCGAAGGGACGAACCGTCCCGTCGCGCGTTCTGACATCGCCGCCGGTCGCGCCGACCGGCGGTTCCAATCCTCCCCGGCGCCCCGGAGGCACGATGCGCATTCTTGTCGGCTGCGAGATGACCTACGACTTCACCCAGCCCACGCCGCTCATCGCGGTCCTCAACGTGCACCCCTCGCGCGTCTCCGACCTCGAGCGACCCGACTACCTGCTGACCGAGCCCGCCGTCCCGGTGCAGGGCTATCGCGACGGCTTCGGCAACTGGTGCAACCGCCTGACCGCGCCGGCCGGCCGCTTCACGCTCCGCACCAACACCGTCGTCCGCGACGCCGGCCAGTGGGATCCGGTGACGCCGACCGCGCGGGAGACCCCGCTCGACCAGCTGCCGTCGGATGCGCTGGAGTTCCTGCTCGGCAGCCGCTACTGCGAGACCGACAAGCTCTCCAACACCGCCTGGAACCTCTTCCAGAACACACCGCCCGGTTGGGCGCGGGTGCAGGCGATCTGCGACTTCGTCCACAATCACATCACTTTCGGCTACCCGTTCTCGCGCCCGACCCGCACGGCCGCCGAGGCCTTCGAGGAGCGCCAGGGCGTCTGCCGTGACTATGCGCACCTGGCGCTCACTTTCTGCCGTTGCATGAACATCCCGGCGCGCTACTGCACCGGCTATGTCAGCGACATCGGCCTGCCGCCGCCCTATGCGACGCAGGATTTCGCCGCCTGGATCGAGGTCTTCCTCGACGGCGCCTGGCACATGTTCGACCCGCGCAACCACTCGCCGCGCAAGGGCCGCATCCTGATTGCCCGCGGCCGCGACGCCACCGACGTGCCGCTGACGCTGACGTTCGGCATTTCCACCCTCGTCAACATCACGGTGACGACGGAGGAGGCGCCAGACTGACCCGGCGCCACCGGACGGACCGCCGACCCCCGGCGGCTAGGGCCGCGGCCGTCGTCGCCGCAAACCTGCCCGCTCTGGACAGCGCGGCCACCCGCGCTATCCTCCCACCCTGCAAACGATTGCGCGCCGCATCGAACGGCGCCGGCAGGGATGGGGGCCGCCATGAGCGTCGAAGCCGATGTCGTCGTCGCCGGGGCGGGCCACAACAGCCTGATCACCGCCGCCTACCTCGCCATGGCGGGACGGCGTGTCGTCGTCGTCGATGCCCGCCCGGTCGCCGGCGGCGGGGCGGTCAGCGAGGAACTGCTCCTCCCCGGCTACCGCATCGACACCTGCTCGACCGGCCACACGCTGATGATGGGCAATCCCGTCATCGCCGACGACGAGCTCGGCCTCGTCGGCGAGTTCGGCCTCGACTACATCGACCCCGATCCCGTCGGCCACGTCCGCTTCCCCGACGGGGAGGGCTTCACGATGTGGCTCGACGTCGATCGCACGGAAGCCGAGTTCGCCCGGTTCTCGACGAGGGACGCCGCCGCCTACCGCAAGCTGCTCAAGGACTGGGACGAGGTGAAGGGCGCCTTCTCGGCCGCGACCTTCAATCCCGTCGGCGGCGAGAGCCTCGACCAGCGCCTGCTCGCGACGCCGCAGGGGCGCATCTGGCTGCGGCGCAAGGCGCTCAGCGCCTGGGACGTCGTCCGCCACACCTTCGAAAGCCGGCACGTCCGCGCCTTCGTCATGTGGCAGGCGTTCCAGACGATGGTCTCGCTCGACCAGCCGAGCTCCGGCGCGATGGCCTATTCCGTCATCGCCGGCCGCCAGCGCCGCAGTTGGACGATGCCACGCGGCGGCTCGGGAAAGCTCACCGATGCGCTGGTGAAGCGCATCGAGACGCTCGGCGGCACCGTCGTCACCAACGCCCGCGTCGTCCGCCTGATCGTCGAGGACGGCCGCTGCGCCGGCTTCGTCACAGAAGACGGCGAGGAATACCGCGGCCGCGAGGCGGTTGTCTCCACCATCCACGTCAAGCACCTCGTCGAGATGGCGCCGGAGACGTGCTGGGACGAGGCCTTCCGCTACGGCGTCGAGACGTTCGATCCAGGCATCTCCGCCTTCGCGCTGCATCTCTGCACCACCGAGGCACCGCTGTTCTCCGGCGTCGGCGAGCCGCGCTCGGCGGTGTCGGCCGGCATCGCTGCCTGGCCGGAGGACCTCGTCAAGCTGTCGCGCCAGATCCGCGACCGCGAGCCGACACCCGACGCGCCGTGGATGATGGTCGCCACGCCGACGCTCGCCGATCCCTCACGCGCGCCGCCGGGGCGGCACACGGTGAAGATCGTCGCCGCCTGCAGTGCGGTGGCGCCCGGCGGCTGGGCCGCCGCCAGGGAGGGCTATGCCGCGATGCTCGTCGAGCGCCTCCGGCAGGCGGCGCCGAACATGACGCCGGACACCATCCTCGCCCAACTGGCCAAGAGCCCCGAGGACATCGAGGCCTCGAACGCCCACATGATCGACGGCACCTTCCACGGCGGCGACCGCGGCTTCGCCTTCGCCGGTCCGCTCCGGCCGGCGCCGGGCTGGGCGCAGCACCGCATGCCGATTCCAGGCCTCTACCAGACCGGCGGCACGACCCACCCCGGCGGTTCGATCACCGGCGCCCCCGGCCGCAACGCCGCGAAGATCCTGCTCGCCGACCTCGGCACCTCGCTCGAAGCCGTGGTGGCGGCGCACAAGGCCCGCACGCGGGCGGCATGAGTGGGATGCCGGCCGTCGGTGCGGGTTTGAGGCGCCTCAGTAGGAGAGGCCCTGGATGAGCAGACGGCCGCCAGTCTTCGTCTTGTAGACGACGACCGCCCGTCCGCGACCGACGTCGAGAAGGGACAGCTTGTCACGCGCCTCGAAGGCCCAGGGCCGGCCCTTGCGGCGGAAGTCGTTCGTGTAGCGTGCGACGCTGTTCTTCGTCCACTCGCGGCCAGGGCTCGATTCGGCGATCAGGAAGCCGCCGCCCTTCAGCGCGACCAGC
>CAMDHY010000071.1 GCA_945898215.1 Pseudoxanthobacter soli DSM 19599
ATCATCGCGCGCCCCCTACGGCGTAAATCGGCAACGGCGGCAGACGATCGCCACCAACGGCGCGCAGTATGCCGGCGTCGATGCGGCCGAAGTCGACGAGCACGCGGTCAACGCTGTCGCCATTTTCGACAGCGATCAGCGCCTCGACAATGGCACGGTCGCCGAGGCTACGGAGGTGGCCGGCGAGCCGCCGGCGGGTCGGGGAGTACCGATCGCGATGCATCACGCCGCGCACTCCCCGAAGGCGTGCCGCGCGATAACGCGGGCGTGCGGATGCGGCAGACCGAAGCGGTCCGCGATGCGGCGCGCTTGAGCCAAGGCGATGATTTCGGTATGTTCGGGATCGATCAAGCTGCCTAGCCGATCGCCTTCCCGAGCCCCGGCGTCACCAGCGCCGGGGTTCGTCATTTCCGCCACGCCTTACGCCGCCACCTTGGCGGAGACGCGGGAACGTTCCCACTCGACTAGATCCGCTTCCCGCCAGTAGCGGCGCGCATTGATGAGCACCGGCCGCGGAAAGCACAGCCGAGCGTCTTCCAGCCATCGCGCGAGTGTGCGGTCGGTCACGCCGTAGCGCGTCCAGACGGCACGCGCGGGCAGCAAGCTGTCGGTCTTCATCGCATCGCCTCCATGTCGGGACTTTCCCTGACAAGAGCGACGATGCCGGAACGACGCACGGGATGCTCCGGCCCTAAATTCGGAGAGTTATGGGCGGTCAGTACATCCGACGCCTGCGGTCTCGCTTCGATCGGTTAAGGTAGTTGGCGAGGGCATTGGGATCGAGACTGTTGCGTTCCGCCGATTTCTCAATCGCCTCTTCGTGGATGCCGCGGGTTCGCCCGTACCTGAGACGCCAAACACGCTTATAACGATCAACATCACATGCCGCGTAGAGCATAGGAAGGTTGGCAGGAGCTCCAATTCTCCGTTTCGGGCGCCCCTTGCTTTTCTTCATTTTTCCTTCAATATAATCCGCCAGACTGTTCCGACAATATTGCGAAAGTGGGTAATCACTTCTTAAGAAAGCGACAAGTCGCGTCGCGCTTCCTTTGGCAGCCTCATCGACGGCGCCAAGAAATTTAATGTCGCCGATCTTGGTAGCCATCACCTCCCCCGTATCCGCACCACGTTGCCGGCCGGCGGGGTCTGCAGCCCCTCCACGAACCTCGCCCACGCGTCGAGTGCCGCCCGCTTCTCGTCGGCGAAGCTGTGCCGTTGATAGACGCCCACCACGCCCGCGAAGCTGCCCGACGTGTGGTTCAGCACCTTCTCGATGACGGGAAGGTTCACGCCGAGGCGCGCCATCCCGCTCGCCGCGGTCCGCCGGAGGTCGTGGAACGTCCAACGCGGCGGCGCCTCCACGTCCGCCGGGTCGCGGCCCGCCTCCTCCGCCTCTTTCCGCATCGCGGCGAGGACGAAGGCATCAAGCCGGGTCTTCGCCCGCGAGAAGCCCGACGCTGGCGTTTCCCCGGTCGTGGTCAGAACGAAGTCGAGAGGCGCCCTCCCCTTCTCGGCACGCGCCCTCACGCGGGGGATGCCGTCCAGCACCGCAATCGAAGCTTCGGACAGCGGGATCTCGTGCGCCTGCCCATTCTTCGATCGCGCCGCCGGCAGCGTCCAAAGCCGCTTCGGAAGGTCGATCTCCGACCACCTCGCATCGGCTACCTCGTCGCGCCTGGCTCCCGTGAGGATGAGAAGGCGAACCATCGGACCGAATGGCAAGCCAAGGTCCCCGGCGGCCCTCCAGACGATGCGGAGCTCGTCATCGGACAGCACGCGGTCGCGCGACCGTTCAGCCGTCGGCGCCTTCACCTTGTCGGTGGGCGCCTCGCCGAGAATGTCCCGCTCCACGCACCAGTTGAACAGACGGCGCACCGCGGCAAGCGTCCGGTTCGCGCCGATGCCGGCGCCGCGGTCGACGATGCCGTCCAGAAGCTCAAGCACATCGCGGCGCGTGATCTCTTGCACGCGTTGGCCGCTCCAGACCGGGACGACGTTGCGGACTAACAGCCGCTCCGTCTCCCGCGCCGACGACTCGCGATTGTTCGCCTTGACGTAGCGGGCGACGAAGTCGGCGACGATGTTCTCAAACAGGTCGCGGTCAACCGTTTCCGCCACCTTCTCGCCGGCCGGGTCCCTTCCCTCGGCTGCAGCCCTCAGGGCGATTTGCGCAGCTTTGCGCGCCTCGGCGAGGTCAAGCGCCGGGAACGCGCCGAGGGTCACCTTGCGAGGTTTCCCCGCGTGTCGGTAGCGGGCTGCCCACGATCGCGCACCGCTTGGCTGCACGACGAGATAGAGCCCTGGAAGCAACCCGTCGGGGATCTCGACGCGCCGCAGCGGGTCGGGTTTCGCGTTCTCCACGGCCTTCGCCGTGAGCACCTTTCCAGCCATCTGATGCTCCCCGGGGTAACACCGGGGTAACGGAATGGGCGTGTCTTGGAGTGTTACCCCGCGTCAGTGACACTACCGGACAATCCCGCTTTTCTCAAGCGTTCCTGCGAGTTTTCAACGGCGTGAGCATCGGTCACTGTCCGGCGCTGTCAGGGGGTGACAACAGATTCCTAATCTGAGGGTCACGCGTTCGAATCGCGTCGGGGTCACCAGCTACACCGGGCACCTGCGCCAGCTCCCATTGGCTCCCGCGCGGCCGTCGACCGTGGGCGACGGGCAGCGGCCAAAGTCGCCCGGAAGAGATCGCACGACGCCGGCGGATCACCGAGTCGGGAGAGCGCCCCGTCGCAGAGGCGCCACCTGCCCACGGCAAGGCGTCCCCGCCGCTGCTGGGATCGCCACCTCCGGCGGCGATGCCCACGGACGTGGCACGGCGCCTCTGGCGGCTCCTGTCCTGCGAGCGCGGCCGGAGCTCAGCGCAGGCCCAGCTCGCCGATCAGGACGCTCGCACTGGCGTCTGCGTCCAGCTTCGGATAGGCGAGCACCCCGATCGCCCCCACCGTCCGACCATCGAGTGAGGCGGAGACGTCGTAGGCCCGCGTCGACCAGCCGTTTTCGGTCCGGCTAGTGACCGGCTTGAGGTGGATGACCGTCGTCTCGCCGGCGACCTCGTACCGCACGCCGGGTGGCGAGCGATCCGTTCCCGGCGGCAGCAGGACCACCACGAGCCGTGGGCCGTCCGCGTCGGGCCGCGCCGCGACGAGGACGGTCGCCGCCGCGAGCCCGGATTCCCGGACGGTCGTCGTCACTCTGCCGACACCCTTGAACGCCGTGCGGAACAGCGGCCGCAGCGTGTAGCTCCGCGGCGTTCCCTTCGAACGGACACGCAGGCTGCTGCCGCCCTCGAAGGCTGCTTCCGTCGTCAGCTCCGACCGGTAGGACGGATCGCCCGCCAGCGCCACGTCGCGCCAGGTCGGCAGGACGTCGACGTCGCCGACATTGCCCCAGGACCCCCGCTTCAGCACGGCGCCCCGCCGGTAGATCGCGTCGCCGAAGCCCTGGTCGAACCGCGTCGAGAACGGCAGCGCCGAGGGCACCGGCCGGGCGGCGACGAACTCCGCCACCCCGCCGACTGGTCGCACCTCGCCGTCGGTCCCGGTCCAGAAGTGACGGTCGCGGGCGGCGAAGTTGCTGTGATCGGGCTTCGCCCCGTCGCCCTCGTATGTCCAGGCCTGGGCGAAGAGGCCGAACGAGGTCCCGGCGCGCAGGGCCGCCCGCGCCCCGAGATAGGATTGGAAGCCGCAGTACTTGCGGCCGCTCTCCCGGCAGAAGACGTCGACGGACGAGAAGACGTCGCGGGCGCGCTGGCCGGCCACTTTGGCCGAGTGCTCCGGCGAGCCGTCCTGCAGGGGCGGGCTCCAGTCGTAGTTGACGGTGATGGCGTCGGCGGCGTCGAAGAACAGCTCGTTCTGGCGGTTCAGCTCGTTCTGGTAGTCGACGTCGCCGGACAGCGTGATCGAATCGTACCAGATCACCGTCGCCGCGGTCGTCACCTTGCGCATCTCGCGGCGGAGTTCGCGGACGAACTTGGCGAGGGACTGGACGCGGCGGCGCACCGCCTCGCCCTCTCCCGGCAACGGCGTCTCGATGTTGACGAGGTAGCCGTCGAAGCCGTAGGCGCGCGCCACCTGGGCGAGCTTCTTCGCATAGGAGCGCCGCCGGGAAGGCGAATCGAGCAGATCGCGGACGTCCCGCAGGCTCTCGGTCGTCATCCCCTCGATGTTAAACGTCCCGAGGCTCTTCACGCCGTTGCGGTGGGCGCTGTCGGTCCAGCCCGGCGGCGGATACGAGACGCGCGCGTGGGAGAAGTAGATGAAGGTGTCGATGTACTGCCAGTAGGTGAAGCGGTAGAGGTTCTTGTTCGAGGTGCCGGAGGGGTACTTGTCCTGGTCGGCGTTGTAGCCGTCGTCCATGTCGTGCATCGCGATGACACCGCTGCGGACGTCCTGGCGGGGCGACGGCGGCACCCAGAGATCGGCGAGCGGATAGGACGCAGCCCGGCGCGGGCGCAGCGCCTGTCTTGCAGCGTTCCAGGGCGCGTCGGACGGCCTCCAGTCGGAGAGCGCCTTGAGGTTCGAGAGCGGTACCGTTGCGTTCCGCTCCGCCGCGCGCGCGCCGGTCGCCGTCAGCGCCACCAGGAGAAGGACTCCGAGCCACAACCAAGCGGCGCCGCGTCTCCCGGCGGGCATCGTGCCCGCGTCGTCCAAGCCCATCCCTAGCCCTCCACACGCCTCGCCCGTTGCGACCAGCGTCTTCTCTCACGGGTCCTGCGCGGCAAGGATGGGCCACCCGCAGCCGGACGGCAACCACACGCGGCGCCCGCCGATCGCGATCACCTGACCCGCAGCCACGCCGGTGCGCTGCCTCTCTCCGCCCGTCCGTGCGCGCGTCAGCCGAAGGCCTTCGCCGTCGCCGCGAGCGTGTCGCGGATGGTCGAGGCGAACTGGTCGCCGACGCCCGGAGATCGTGCTCGGCTTGCCCGTCCAGTTGACGACGAACGAGAACGTCACCGGCAGCGTGCCGCCGATCAGCATCTGGCCCGGCAGGCAGAAGGCGTTGAAGCCGTCCCACTCGATGCTGCCGCCCTTGCCGAAGATCGGGGTGTTCTCCGGCGCGACGGACCAGAAGGTGGCGGGCATCGACGAGATGCGGCGAAACTCGCGCCGCATCGCCTCGGTTCGGATGAGATCGCCGGCGAGGACGCGCTCGTAGTAGCTGACGAAGTCGTCGGCGGAGCCCTGCATCGTCTCGCGCCGGTTCATTGGCGAGCGCAGTGGGCCGAACTTGCCACCGTCCGCGATCACCTTCATCCCCGCCCACCCCTCGTCGATCCCGAAGGGGGCACCCGCGAGATAGCAGAACAGCAGCCGGGTCGAGGTCGCGATCCGGACGAACGAGAGACCGGCGCTCTCGACGAAGCTGCGCACACGCCCGATGCCGACCTGGCGCAGCGCGATGTCGGTGGCGGTATTGTCGGAGTGCGTGATCATCGCCTCCAGCACGGACGTCGCCGGCGTCGTCCCGGTCAGCTCCAGGAAAACCGGGCTCGAGAGCGCGCGGACGCCGTTGTTGACCGTGAGCTGATCCGTCAGGTTCAGCCGCCCGTTCTCGACGTCCCGCAGGTAGCGCGCCAGGATGAAGGTCTTGACCGAGCTGCCGACGAAGAGGGTGTCGCCCGCCCGCTGTCCGGCCGAGAAGCGCCGGCCGCCGCGGCCGACGTTGATGCGATAGGAGACGTCGCCCGGCAGCGTGTCGAAGCCGCGCAGGGCCCGCGTGATGTCGCGCGTATCGGGTGCCGCCTGGGCGCTCGTCGCAAGAATGGCGGGAGCCGCAAGCGTGGCCCCGGCTACGGCCGTCCAGCCGAACAGTGAGCGGCGATCGATCTCTTTCGTCATCAAGTCCCCATCCCCTGGCGCCATCGGACCCTCCCCCCGGAAGCGGGTCCCGCCGTTTCACTCCGCCCACGGTCTAGCGCGCGCGTTCCCCCGCGGCGAGACACGAACGTTGCGAACGGCCGCCATCGCCGCGGCGGGTCCCGCCTGCGGCGTCCGGTGGGGAGGCCGCTCGCGCGGGTGGCGCGGGGCGGCTGCGGGAGGGCGCGTTCGTCCCTCAGGGCACCGGAGCCACCGCATCCGGGGACGCCGGCGCGGCCGGCGGCGTCGGCGGGTCGCCCGCCGCGGCCGCCATCCGCCATGCCGTCAGAAGGCTCCCGAACGGGAGCCCGGTCGGATCAGCCGAAGGCCTTCGCCGTGGCCGCGAGCGTGTCGCGGATGGCCGAGGCGAACTGGTCGAAGACGCCGGGGATGGTGGCCGGCTTCCCCTGCCAGTTGACCGTGAACGAAAACGTCACCGGCAGCGTGCCGCCGATCAGCATCTGCCCCGGCAGGGAGAAGCAGTTGAAGCCGTCCCACTCGACGCTGCCTCCCTTGCCATAGGCGGGCGTGTCCTCGGGCACGACGAGCCAAAGCGCGTCGGCCATCGACGAAATGCGCCGGAACTCCGTTCGCATCGCCGGCGTGCGGATGAACTCGCCGGCGAGGACGCGTTCGTAATAGTCGACAAAGTCGTCGGCGGAGCCCTTCATCGTCTCGCGATCGTTCATTGGCGAGCGCGCGGGGCCGAACAGGTCGCCCGCCTGGATCTGCTTCATCCCCTGCCAGCCGACATCGACCCCGAAGTCCGCGCCGGCGAGGTAGGAGAACAGCATCCGGGTCGAGGTCGCGATCTGGACCGATGACAGGCCGGCGTTCTGCACGAGCGTGCGGACGCGCCCGGGACCGACCTGCTTGAGGGCGATGTCGGTGGCGGTGTTGTCGGAGTGCGTGATCATCGCCTCCAGCACGGACTTCGCCGGCGTGGTGCCCGTCAGGTTGAGGAAGACCGGGCTCGAGACCGAGCGGATGGCGTTGTTCACCTTGAGCTGGTCAGACTCGGTCAGCCGGCCGTTCTCGACGTCCTTCAGGAAGCGCGTCAGGATGAAGGTCTTGATCGCGCTGCCGACGAACAGGGCCGCGCTCGCCTTCTTCCCCGCCGTGAAGCGCCTGCCACCACGGCCGACGTTGATCCGGTAGCCGACGTTGCCCGGCAGCGTGTCGAAACCGCGCAGGGCCTTGTTGATGTTGCCCGTATCGGGTGCCGCCTCGGCGCTCGTCGCAAGAATGGCGGGGGCCGCCAGCGTGGCCCCCGCTACGGCCGTCCAACCGAACAGTGTGCGGCGATCGATCTCATTCGTCATAAAGTCCCCCACCCCTGGCGCCAACGGACCCTCCCCCCGGAATCGGGTCCCGCCGTTTCACTCCGCCCACGGTGTAGCGCGCTCGGTCGCCCGCGGCGAGACACGAAGGTTGTGAATGGCGCACGGGGCCGCGGCGCGCTCGCGGCCGAGGAGGACGATCGCCCGTTACGGCGCCGGATCGGCCGGCTGCGAGGATGCGGTCGGGGCCGGCTCGGGAGGCCCCACCGCTGCCGCACCCGGCGCAGCCTCGTCGCGCACCGCCGTGATGATCTCGCCGGCGAGCCCGTGCAGCGCGTCGCGGTGGCCGGTGCGGCCGGCGGGGGCGGTGTCGTCCGACGTCATCACCATCGTGAGATCGAGGTTCGGCACGACGTAGAGCATCTGGCCACCGTAGCCCCAGGCGTAGCGGACCGGCTCGCCGGCGATGTCGCGCAGGAACCAGCCGTAGCCGTAGCCGTCGCCGGTGAAGCGGGAGTTGGTGCGCTGCCGCCAGGATTGTTCGATCCACGCCGTCGAGACCACCTGCGTGCCGTCCGGGGCGCGTCCGCCGGTGCGGTAGAGTTCGCCGAAGGCCAAGAGCGAGCGCGGGCTCATCGCCATCTGGTTGCCGCCGAGATAGATGCCCTGCGGATCGCGCTCCCAGGCGGCAATCGCGAAGTCGTCGACCGGGGCGAGCCAGTCGCGCGCCAGCGAAAGCGTCGACTGGCCCGTCACGCGCGTCAGGATTGCCGACAGCAGATGCGTCGAGCCGGTCGAATAGAGCATCTCGGCGCCCGGCTCGGTGACGAAGGGCTGGGCGAGCGCCGCCCGCACCCAGTTGCCGCTCGACACCCAGCGCCCATAGTTCGCGCCCGATGTGCGCTCGAGGCCGGCCTGCATGGAGAGCAGGTTGCCGATCGTCACGGTGGCCAGCCGAGGATCGGGGTTCGCCGGCAGGTCGCGCGCCAGAAGCGGCGCGATCGGCTGATCCGGGCCCTCGAGCACGCCGCGGTCGATGGCGATGCCGACGAGGAGCGAGATCACCGACTTCGAGGCCGACTTGATGTTGGTCGCCGCCGTGACGCGGTGGCCGCGATAGCCGCGCTCGGCCACCCGCTCGCCGTCGACGGCGACGACGACGGTCTCGAGCGGCTGGATGTCAGCCGCACGGTCGAGCACGGCCTCGAGCGCGGCGGCGCGGGCGCCTTCGGGTGTCTCCGTCGTCGCCCGGGCAGGCAGGGCGGCGACAGCGAGGGCGAGGATCAGGAGCGAGCGGATCAGCATGATCCGTCCCTAGGGGGCCTAGATGGCGAGAAACGGGCAGCCCGGTCTCAGATGCCACCCAAAGCTGTGCGCTGCAAGGCGTTTCGCATCGTCGACACCGCTACCGACCTGTATACATTGCGCCCATTGCGGCATTCGCGGCACACTGCCGGCCGGAACAACCCGAGGGAGGTCGCGCCCTGTTGGCCGACCGGACATGCAGGAGACTCCACGGTGGGTGACGTCTATCCGGTCGTGCGTGTGGCCGCCGTGCAGGCGGCGTCGGTGTTCCTCGATCGCGAAGCCTGCGTCGAGAAGGCGTGCCGGCTGATCCTCGAGGCGGCCGACCACGGCGCCAAGGTCATCGTCTTCCCGGAAGGCTTCATCCCCACCCACCCGGTCTGGTACCACCACCACCCGGCCACCGGCGCCATCGCCAACCGCCTCGCCACCGAGCTCTTCAAGAATTCGGTCGAGATCCCCGGCCCGGAGACGCGCGCCATCGGCGCCGCGGCACGGGCCGCCGGCGCCTATGTCGTCATGGGCGCCTGCGAAAAGCTGCCGAACACCACCGGCACGATGTTCAACTCGCAGATCTACTTCGCCCCGGACGGGTCGATCATCCGCAAGCACCAGAAGATCATGCCGACGGTCGGCGAGCGCCTCGTCCACATGGGTGGCCACGGCGACAGCTTCGGCGCCTTCGACACCGCCTTCGGCCCGATGAGCGGGCTGATCTGCGGCGAGAACTCGAACCCGCTCGCCGTCTTCGCCCTGATCGCCGAAGGCACCCGCATCCACGCGATGAGCTGGCCGAACCACTTCCCGACCAGCGGCGACCCGATGCGCAACCGCGTGCTGGTGGACTCGCAGGCCTTCGCCCAGATGAGCAAGGCCTTCGTCGTCTCGGCCTGCGGCACGGTCGACGAGGACATGATCGCCCGGATGCGGCTGTCGCCGGAGGGCGAAGCGTTCATGCGCAGCCCCGATTGCTGCGGCGGCAGCGTCATCGTCGGGCCGAACAGCCGGGTGATCGCCGGGCCGATGGGTGCCGAGGAAGGCATCCTCTACGGAGACTGCGACCTCGAGCTGTGCATCCAGATGAAGCTCCGCCACGACTTCGCCGGTCACTACAACCGTCCCGACATCTTCCAGGTGCAGGTGAACCGGACGGCGCCGCAGCTCTACCAGCCGAGTGGCCCGGCCGGCGAGACGAGCCCTGCCCTGCCGCGGCCGGCCCGCGAGGAGCGGCGCGAGCGCCTGCCGTCGCAGCCGCCGCAGCGATTGTCCGGACCACGTCCAGACGGCGACACGATGGACTGAAGACCCGGTTCCGCGGCGGCAAGGGGCCTGGTGCCGCCCCTCGCGCCGCGGGTGCCGTCCCGCGCTAGGCCGGCTTCACCGGCGCGGGCGGCCGCGTCGCCAGCAGGAACAGCACCGAGGCGATGCCCGTCAGCACCGCCAGCGTCATCAGCGCCGGGCGGTAGGCCCCCGTGGCCTCGACGATCAGTCCGAACAGGATCGGCGACAGGATCGCCGTCGGCGCGGCGAGCGTCTGGGCGAGGCCGGCGATCTTGCCGTAGGAGGCTCGCCCAAAATAGTCGCCCTGCAGCGAGTTCGACACCGCGGTGCGCACGCCCCAGCTGGTGCCGTAGAGCGCCGCATAGACGAGCAGCAGCGCTAGCCCTTCGGCGAAGACGAGCAGGACGAGGCCGACCGTCGCCGCCACCATGTTGGCAGCCATGATCAGGTGCTTGCGGAAGCGATCACCGAGCACGCCGCCGGCGAGCCGCCCGATGAGATTGAAAACATTCAGGACCGACAGCACCAGCGCCGCCGTCTCCCGCGTCAGCATCTCCTCGAAATAGGGAAACTGGTGGACGACGATCGCCGCCAACGCCATCTGGGCGAGGGTGTTGCCGAACGTCAGCAACCAGAACGCCCGTGTCCGCACGGCCTGGCGGGTGGTGAAGTCGACAAGCCCGCCGCCGCGCCCGGCAAGCAGGATGCCGGCGAGATCCTCCGGCCGATCGCCGTCCGGCAGCAGGCCAGAGCGCTCCGGCGAGTTGCGCATCAGCAGCATGATCGGCAGGCCGAGCACGAGCATCGCCGCCGCCGTGGCGAGCGCCGCCTCGCGCCAGCCGAACAGGCCCTGGACAAAGACGAGCGCCGGCAGGAAGACGATGCCGGCGGCGGCGAACCCCATCACGGCGATGCCCATCGCCGTCGTGCGCTTGCGGCGGAACCACTGGTTCAGGGTGTAGGAGACGATCAGCAGGCCGACGAGGCTGTTCGCCACCGCCATCATCAGGCACGCGGCGTAGTAGCCCCACAGGCTGTTCATCTGGCTGAACACGGCGAACGACACCGCGTAGAGCACGATGCCAGCACTCATCAGCGCCCGCGGGCCGAAGCGGTCGACCAGCCAGCCGGTGAGCGGGCCGAGGAAGCTGTCGGCCTGCTGGAAGGAACGGCCGGCCGCCGTCTGGCTGAGCGTCCAGCCGAACTCGCGCTGCAGCGGCGCGACATAGGTGGACAGCCCCTGGATGGAGGTGCTCGTCATCGCCTGGGCGACGAAACAGGCGGCGACGATCACCCAGCCGTAGAAGAACCGCCCCGAAACAGCCGCTACAGCGCGGTCCTTGGGAACTGGATCCGGCGTGCCCGGCGTCCCGCTCACTGCGGTGTCCCGTGTCTGGCCATGTCAGGGCACCAACCCGGCAAAAGCGCCGTAGCGCCCGTCGCCATAGAGGAGGGCTGCGCCGCTGCCGAACGTGATGGCAGAGACCCGGCCGAGAAGGAGCGCATGGCTGTGTCGCTCGAAGGCTTCCTCGAGCTCGCAATCGATCGCCGCGAGCGCACCCTCGAGCGCGAGAGCCCCGGTCGCGAGCGGGGACCACGTGTCTTCACCGTAACGGTGGGTGCCGCGCAGGCCTCCACGCCCGGCGAAGCGGTCCGCCACCGCCTGCTGGTCCTGCCGCAGCACATTGATGCAGAAGTGCCCGTAGCGCTGCACCGCGAGCCACGTCGACGACGACCGGTTGAGGCTCACCATCATCGTCGGGGGCGCCATCGAGAAGGAGGCGACCGACGTCACCGTGGCGCCGGTGCGATCGTCGCCGACGCCGGCGGTGACGACCGCGACCGCTGCCGGCAACGTACGCATGGCGCGCTTCAGGGCGTCGGCATCGACGCCCGACACCGGGTCTCGCGGACTGTCGGTCATGCGGCGGGAGGGCTCCGGCCATCGCGCGGGCGGCGCGGTGGCGATTCCGATCGGATGAGCTGATGTCGACACGCCGTATCGCAGACCCTGCGCCGCTGTTCAACGTCTGGTCGGGGACACGGACCGTCGCCGCCGAGGGGGGAAGTCGGCGACGACGGTCCGGCCCCTCATCGTGCGCTCACGCGCAGGATAGGCCGACCAAAATCCGCATCGGAAAAGCCCACGGGCGGGCGCTTGAGCCCGAGCGTGTCGCGCAGCGTCGTGCCCGGGTAGTCGGTGCGGAAAAGCCCGCGCTGCTGCAGGATCGGCACGACCGCCTCGACGAAGGCCTTCGCCCCCGTCGGCAGCGCCGCCGGCATGATGTTGAAGCCGTCGCAGGCACCAGCGCGGAACCATTCTTCCATCAGGTCGGCCACCTGTTCGGGAGCCCCGACCGCGGTGACGTGGGTCATGCCGCCGCCCTGGCGGGCGAGGATCTGGCGTACCGTCAGCTTCTCGCGCTTGGCGGTGGCGACGAGGGTGGCGAAGTGGCCCTGCTGGCTGCCGCCGTGGCCGTCCGCGGGAACGAGGTCCCACGGCAGTTCCTTGTTGAGGTCGAGGGCCTCCACCGGCACGCCGATCAGGAGCGCCAGCGCGGTGATGGCGTAGTGCTCCCGGTGCAGGTCCTGCAGGTCGCGCTCCTGGCGCAGCGCCTCGGCTTCGGTGCCGGCGACGATGTTGATGAGCCCCGGCAGCACGCGGAGGGTGTTCGGGTCGCGGCCCCAGGCGACGGCGCGTTCGCGCACCTTGCGGCGGAACTCGAGGCAGGAGTCCAGCGTGTGCTGGACGCTGTAGACGATGTCGGCGAAGCGGGACGCGAGCGCGATGCCATCCTCCGACGAGCCCGCCTGGACGAGCACCGGATGGCCCTGCGGGCAGCGAGGCAGGTTGAGCGGCCCCTTCACCTTGATGTGCTGGCCCGCATAGTCGACGTGGCGGATGCGCTTGTCGTCGACGAACACGCCCGACGCCTTGTCGGCCACCCAGGCATCGTCCGCCCAGCTGTCCCAGAGCTGCAGCGACGCCTCGACGAACTCGTGCGCCCGCTTGTAGCGTGCGTCATGATCGAGCGACTGCTCCATGCCGAAGTTCATCGCCGCGTCGTCGCCGGCGGTGGCGACAATGTTCCAGCCGGCGCGGCCGCCGCTGATGTGGTCGAGCGTCGACATCCGGCGGGAGAGGTTGAACACCGAATTGTAGGAGGTCGAGCCCGTCGCGATCAGGCCAAGGTGCGTCGTGTGCTGCGCCACCGCGGCGAGCGCCAGCGTCGGGTCGAGACCGCGGAAAGGGCGGAACTCGCCCTTGAAGCGCCAGGTCGGCATGTCGGCGACGAAGATCGCATCGAGCTTGCCGGCCTCGGCGATCTTCGCGCACTCGATGTAGTGGGGCAGGCTGGAGAAGTGGTGGCCGTCCTCACCCGCCGCCCGCCAGGCGCCCGGGAAGACGCCGCCGGGCACGAGGTTGAGGTTGAGCGCCATCGTCTTCTGCGTCGCTGCGCCGGCCATCTCGTTCTCCAGCTCACCCCATCCTCCAGGTCAGCCTTCGCATCGGGCCGCGCGGCGCTGGAGAGGAGGTTGACGCTAGCCTGCGGCCCGGGGCGCCAGAAGCCGCGCCGATCGCACCGAGTGTTGCGCTGGTGGAACGCCACCGCGGCGGCGGACGGACGGGGGCCCCGCGCGCCCGGACGAGGCGGCTTCCGCGGCCGGCGAATTCGGATAGCCTCGGCCCTTCCGCACCCGGGCGCCGCCGGCGCCCGTGTCCACCCTCGAAGATGGACGAGGTCAGCCCGATGTCAGAGCCCGCGCGGCCGATCAGCCGCTTCCCCGTCCCCGCCCTCGAGACGCTGCCGGAGGACGTGCGCAAAACGATCCTGGCGGTGCAGGAGAAGGCCGGCTTCGTGCCGAACGTCTTCCTGGCGCTCGCCTACCGGCCCGACGAGTTTCGCGCCTTCGTCGCCTATCACGATGCTTTGATGGAGCGGCCGGGCGGGCTGACGAAGGCGGAGCGCGAGATGATCGTCGTCGCCACCAGCGGCGCCAACCAGTGCCAGTACTGCGTCGTCGCCCACGGCGCGATCCTGCGCATCCGCGCAAAGGACCCGCTGATCGCCGACCAGATCGCCATCAACTACCGCAAGGCCGACATCACGCCCCGCCAGCGCGCCATGCTCGACTTCGCCATGCAAGTGTCGCGCGCCGCCGAGACGGTCGAGGAGGCCGACCGGGCGGCGCTGCAGGCCCACGGCTACACCGACGACGACATCTGGGACATCGGCGCGATCAGCGCCTTCTTCGCCATGTCGAACCGCCTCGCCAATGCGATCGCGCTGCGCCCCAACGACGAGTTCTACCTGATGGGGCGGGTTCCACGCCCACCATCTGAAGGCCGATAGCCGAATAATAACAGGAAGATATGGCCTCATGCTGCCGGACAGCTTCAATGTTCTGAGCGATATGTACTACTTCGCCAAGGTAGCGGAGTACGGCAGCTACTCGCTGGCCGAGCGGGCGCTCGGCGTGCCGAAGTCGCGGCTGTCGCGCCGGGTCGCCCAGCTCGAGCGGCGTCTCGGCGTCCGCCTGATCGAGCGCTCGCCGCGCCACTTCGCCCTCAGCGAGGCGGGCGACCTCTTCCTGCAGCACTGCCAGCGCGTCGTCGCCGAGGCCGAGCGCGGCATGCAGGCGGTCTCCGTCTTGCAGGAGGCGCCGCGCGGCATGGTCCGCGTCGCCTGCATGGTCAACGCCAACCGCGTGCTGCTCGCGCCGATCGTGCCGGGCTTCCTCACCGCCCATCCCGGCGTCGGCCTGCACATCATCGCCACCAACCGCGCCGTCGACCTCTATGGCGACGCCGTCGACGTGGCGCTCAGGGTCGGGCCGGAGATCGACGAGAGCGACAGCGTCATGGTCCGCAAGGTCATCGACACCCGGCAGTATCTTGTGGCGGCGCCGTCGCTGCTGGCGGAGCTCGGCGCCTGCACGACGCTTGAGGAACTGCGCGCCTTCCCGACCCTCGACATCTCCACCCCCGGCGGGCGCCACACCTGGCTGCTGCACGCCTCCGACGGCCGCTCCGTCGCCTTCAACCACCAGCCGCGCCTGATCTCCGACGACATCGAGACACTGCGCCGCGCCGCCCACGCCGGGGCCGGCGTCGTGCGCCTGTCCGAGCGGATGATCCACGACGACTTCGAGGCCGGCCGCCTCGTCCCCGTGCTGCCGGACTGGTCGCTGCGCCCGAACCAGGTCTACCTCGCCTTCCTCGCCTCCAAGGGCCTCACCCCCTCGGTGAGGGCCTTCGTCGAATATGTCTGCGCCACCCTGCCCGAGGCGCTCCGGCGCGCCGGCGGCGGCGCCACCGCGGCCGCGGCGAGCTAGCCGCCCGGCCGCCGCACCGCGCCGGTCAACGCCGTCGGTTTGTTTTCGCGATTGCCCTTGACTTCCGGACGCGAGGGGTCCATCTAGGCTGTGTTCAAGCGTGATCGCTGAGAACGGCGCGCCCTGCGACGGCAGGTCGGCTGTTCTCGCTAGACCGCTGATAGCTTTGACCACGGATGTACTGGCAGAGCGTGTTGGGCCCCGCGACTGGTTTTCCAGACGCGGGGTTTTTCATGTCCGCTCGGTCGTTGCCTTGTCGCAGAGCTGCGGCGGCGGCGACGCGCCCCACGCTCGGCCACCCTCCGCCCACCCTCTGCCAGCCCCGCGGCCGGAGCGCCCCGATGGCGACGCCAATCGGACAGTCCCCCGCATGAAGATCGCTCTCGTCGTCCTTGCGTTGCTCTGCGTCGGCCTCATTGCCCTCGGCTTCTGGCTGTGGACGCCGGACCGGCCGCGCGCCGAGCTTGAGCCGAAATACCTCGCCTCCCCCGGCGACATGATCGAGGTCGCCGGCACGCGCCTGCACGTCCGCGACACCGGCCCGAAGGACGCACCGGCCGTGGTGATGCTGCACGGCTTCGGCGCCAGCCTGCACACCTTCGAGCCGTGGGCGCAGGCGCTGTCGGCGGACCACCGCGTCATCCGCTTCGACCTGCCCGGGGCCGGCCTGTCCGAACCGGACCCGACCGGCCTCTACACCGACGCCCGCTCGATGGAGATCCTGCTCGCCCTCCTCGACCGCCTCGGCATCCCGCGGGCGAGCCTCGTCGGCCACTCGATCGGCGGCCGCCTCGCCTGGAGCGTCGCCGCCGCCCACCCCGACCGCGTCGACAGGCTGGTGCTGGTCGCCCCCGACGGCTTCGCGAGCCCCGGCTTCGAATACGGCAAGGCGCCGGAGACATCGCTCCTCGTGAAGTCGATGCGCTACGTGCTGCCGAAGCCGATGCTGCGCGCGAGCCTCGTCCCGGCCTACGGCGACCCGAAGGCCCTGACGGATGCGACCGTCGACCGCTACTACGACCTCATGCTCGCCCCCGGCGTCCGCGATGCGATGATCGCCCGCATGGAGCAGACGGTGCGCGACGATCCGCGGCCGGCGCTGCGCACGATCACGGCACCGGTCCTCCTCGTCTGGGGCAGCGACGACGGCATGATCCCGGCCATCAATGCGCAGGACTATCTGCGCGAGCTCCCCGACGCGCGCCTCGCCACCTTCACCGGTCTCGGCCATGTCCCACACGAGGAGGCGCCGGACGAGACCCTCGTGCCGGTGAAGGCCTTCCTCGCCGAAGCCGGCGCCCGCCCGGCGCCTTGACGGCAGACCGCGCCGGCCTGCGCCCCGGCGCCAAACGCAGAAACGGCCCCGGTGCGGGTGCACCGGAGCCGTCAGTCGCTTGCCGGACCAGCCCGAGCGGGCCGGCGTCCGGCCGGTCGTCAGGCCGCCTTGGCGTTGATGGGCGTGCGGGCGAGGCCGGAGAGCAGCTTGTCAGTCTTCATCTCCTCCTGCAGCGTCGCGTCGAGCAGGGCGACCGCGTCCTTCATGCCGAGCTGGCCGGCCCACGCCTTGAGCGTGCCGTAGCGGGCGATCTCGTAGTGCTCCACCGCCTGCGCACAGCCGACGATGCCGGCGTCGAGAGCGGGCGAGCCGGCGAAGTCCTCCATGACCTCCTTGCCTTCCTCGATCAGGCCGAGGATGGCGTCGCAGGTCTTGCCGCGCGCGGGCTTGTCCAGCATCTCGAAGATCTGCTGCAGCCGCTCGATCTGGCCTTCGGTCTCCTGCTTGTGCGCGTCGAAAGCCTGCTTTAGCTCCGGCGACTGCGCGTGCTTCGCCATCTTGGGCAGCGCGCGCAGGATCTGCTTCTCGGCGTAGTAGATGTCCTTCAGCGTCTCGAGGAACAGATCGTCGAGTTTCTTTTCCGTCGCCATGATTGAAATCCTCACGTGGGTTCTGATTGGAGCCCCGACGCATCCGTCACGGCATCGGCCGTGGGTGTCGTGGCGCGGAAACGCCCCATTGCGGTCACAAGTTCCTTCGCGAGGACCGTTTCCCCTAGGCCAAAAGTCGCGCCTCCGGCGTGCGGACGGGGCGCGGATGGCCGCCGCGGGTCCGGCCGGCGAGCCGCTTCATGCGGCTTGATCTGCGGGCCGAGCGATGCTGCACTGCAGCAACCAAACGGCTCCGGGTGGCGTTGCTGAACCCCGGTCCCGGAGACCGCCACACGACAACGCCTCAGCGCAAAAGGAACCCCGACATGAGACCTCTGTCGGACACGCTCGCCCGACTGGCCCGCCTGCGCGCGGCCGGTGTCGGCGTCGGAGGCGCGGGCGCGAACGAGCCCGATCATCTGCCGCCGGCCTTCGAATTCGGCGCCAATCCCGGCGCCCTCGATGCCCGCCTCTACGCCCCCGCCGGCCTGCCCGCCGGTGCTCCCCTCGTCGTCGTGCTGCACGGCTGCAAGCAGACGGCGGCCGGCTATGATCGCGGCACGGGCTGGACGAGGCTCGCCGACCGTCACGACTTCGCCGTCCTCTATGCCGAGCAGCGGACAGCCAACAACGCCAATCGCTGTTTCAACTGGTTCCAGCCGGGCGACATCGCCCGCGACGCCGGCGAGGCGCTGTCGATCCGCCGGATGGTCGACGCGGCGGCGACCCGACTGCGCACCGACCCGCGGCGCATCTACGTCACCGGCCTGTCCGCCGGCGGGGCGATGAGCGCCGTGATGCTGGCCGCCTATCCCGACGTCTTCGCCGGCGGCGCGGTGATCGCCGGCCTGCCCTACGGGGTGGCGGCGACCATTCCCGAAGCCTTCGATCGCATGCGCGGCCAAGGGCTCGGCACCGATACCCAGCTGGTGACACGCGTCCGCGCCGCCACCGCCCACCGCGGCCCGTGGCCGACGCTGTCAGTGTGGCACGGCAGCGCCGACCAGACGGTCGTGCCCTCGAACGCCGAGGCGCTCCTCACCCAGTGGCGGGGCCTGCATGACCTCGCCATCGCCCCCGCGCAGAGCGAGATCGTCGATGGCCACCGCCGCCGCGTCTGGCGGGACCGGGAGGGCCGCGCGGTGATGGAGGCCTACACCATCGCCGGCCTCGGCCACGGCACGCCGGTCGACGCCGGCAGTTCGGACGGCGTCGGCGCGAGCGGTCCCTACATTCTCGACGCCGGCATCTCCTCGACCCACCACATCGCCCGCTTCTGGGGGCTGACGGAGGCTTCGGAGGACGGCCGCTCGGCTGCCCCGCCGGCGGCGGCGGAACGCGCCCCCGCCCTCACTCTCGAGCACGCGGCGGCGCCCTCCGACCGAACGCTTCCGCCGCCTCCGCCGCAGCCCCGGCCGCGGCAGCCCGAGCCTGCGATCCCGCAGCGGTCGGCCGTCAGCGGTGTGCAGAAGGTCATCGAGGACGCCCTGCGCGCGGCCGGTCTGATGAAGTAGCAGCAAGCCACCGGGCCCGCGGCGGCGGGACGGCGCGCCGACGTCACGTCGCCGGCCCGTGTCGCGGGGGTTCCGGGTCGTGCTAGCGTCCCTCTCTGCCGCGCCTCGCGGCGGAGAGGGACGCCATGAGAGCCGTGATCGCCGTCGTCGTTCGGATGGTCCTGGGCAGTGCCGTCTTGGGCAGCGTCGCGGCACCGGCGCTCGCGGCCGGTCCGCCCTATGAGGGCGTCTGGGACTGCAGCGGCTACGGCGTCCTGACGATCACCGGCGACACCTACGACTTCGGCGAGCGGGCGGAGATCGCCGAGGTTACACGCGACGGCCCCGCCTACATCCTGACGATGAGGGACGGCTACACGGTCGCGGTCGCCGTCCAAGGCCGGACACTGAACTGGTTCTCACCGGAATCCGGCGACAGCTTCGACTGCCGGCGCACGCGCTAGCGTCGCTCCGCGCCACCCGATTGGCCGAGCGGTCCTTCCGAGCCGCGTCAGCCGATCGTCCCTGTCGCCGTGCAAGCGCCCTCGCTGGGGTTCGGGCCTTGCAAAAGCACCTGAAACTGCGTGTCGGCGGGGACGTCGAAATCGAAGCGGAACTCGAAGATCGAGACCTGGGCCCCCATGACCGGCGCCACCGATGCGATCGGCATGTAGAACTGGACGCCTTGCTCGAGGAATGCGACCACCCCGAACTGCGGATCGCCACCGGTGACGAAGCCGCAGGTGATCAGGCGGATCGACCTCGGCTTCGCCTTCTTACCGAAGTTGATGACGCAGACCGAGTTCGCGCAGTCACCCTCGACTTCGATCTGGTAGGGCTTCGGCTCGCCTTTTGCGGCGGGGCCGATCCTCTCGTTCGCCGGGCCGGCCTTGCCGGGGAGAATGTCGGCATGCACCGGCAGAACGAGCATCGACGATATGACTGAAAGCAATATCTTCGAGCTTGCGGTATTCATGGAACCCCTCCCGCAGGTCTCTCACAATGGTGAAGAGACAGAGCTTTCTGTTCATCGACTTGATTTTAGTCTCGGAGGTCGTGTCACGAGCAAGCTGTGGCCTGCTTCAGCTCGTCACCAAGGTGACCGGGTGGAGATGGCGCTGGTGAAGGACATCGACCGTAGTCAGGAAGCCGGCGCGACGGTTACTCCATCGTCCCATTGATGATGCACTGGGAGCCGCCGGTCTGCGTGCCGCTCGCCAGTATGACCTGCAGCACTTCGCCGGCGGCAACGTCGAATTCGATCGCCAGCGCCGCCATGGCGTACTCGGCGACACCGATCATCGCGCGGGAGGAAACCGGCAGGTAGGTGATCTGGCGGCCTTCGACATCGATGATCCCGCCGGCGCCCTCGCCCGCCGAAATCAGCAGACACGAGATGTTCGTCACGCGACGGACCTTGCCCTTCTTTCCGAACTTGACGAGGCAGTTGTTGGCCGCGCAGACGCCCTCGGCAGTGACCTGGAACTGTTTCTGTCCCGAGGCCATCGGCGTCACGCTCTCGCCCGCCCGCGGCATCAGGTTCGGCTTGCCCGCCACGGCCGGCGTGGCGCCGACGAGGATCGCGGCCACCACCAGGGCGGCGCTCCCGTGCAGAATGGTCATGTCGTTCTCCGTTCCCCGCGGTGCTCGTTCCGGTGGAGCCTTCGGGCTCCGCTGTCGGCACAACCGCTCTCCCTTGAGAGATACGCGTGCCGGGGGGCCGCAACCTGTGACGGTGATCACCCCGGCGGCGTTTGATGGCGTGGCGCACCCGATTTCGCAGCCGCGTACCGGCGTGCTACACGCCCTCGCCCTTCTGCCGACTGCGACGGAGCTCCCACCCGTGTCCGACGACGCCCTGGCGATCCTCGCCGCCAAGCTCGACCGCCTGATCGCCGTCCTCGAGCGGGCGGCGCCGCCGGCCGCCGCCCCCGTCGACCTCGATGCCGCCGACGCCTTCGTCTGGCATGCGACGCCGCCGGGGCTCGAGCCGGTCGCCAAGGTCAACCGGGTCGAGATGGCGCTGCTGAAGGGCATCGACCGGGTGCGCGACCAGCTCGTCGACAACACCGAGCGCTTCGCCCGCGGCCTGCCGGCCAACAACGCCCTGCTCTGGGGCGCCCGCGGCATGGGCAAGTCGTCCCTCGTCAAGGCGGCCCATGCGGAGGTCGATGCCGCTCTCGCCCGCGACGGCTCGACGAGCCGGCTGAAGCTCGTCGAGATCCACCGTGAGGACATCGAGACGCTGCCGGCGCTGCTGTCGCTCGCGCGCGGCTCGGCCCACCGCTTTCTGGTCTTCTGCGACGACCTCTCCTTCGACGCCGGCGACACCTCCTACAAGTCGCTGAAGGCGGTGCTGGAGGGCGGCGTCGAGGGCCGGCCGGAGAACGTGCTGTTCTACGCCACCTCCAACCGCCGCCACCTCTTGCCGCGCGACATGATCGAGAACGAGCGCGCCACCGCCATCAATCCCGGCGAGGCGATCGAGGAGAAGGTGTCGCTGTCCGACCGCTTCGGCCTCTGGCTCGGCTTTCACAAATGCAGCCAGGACGAATACCTCGAGATGGTGACGGGCTACGCCGAGCACCTCGGCCTCGCCGTCGAGGCGGACGAATTGCGCGCCGATGCGCTCGAGTGGGCGACCACCCGAGGGGCGCGCTCCGGCCGTGTCGCCTGGCAGTTCGTGCAGGACCTCGCCGGCCGCCTCCGCACGCCGATCCCCGGCTGATCCGAACCTCGGGGAGACCCCTGGCGCCGCGGCTTGCTCCGCGCGGTCAAGGGATCGAATTGCGGATGTTCAGGCATTCCCGGTGCAGGTCCGCGGTGGTCGCGACCACGTTGACGCTGAGCCGTCGCAACAGGCGGTAGACGAGGTTGCCGTTCGAGCGCTGGCCGGACGCGTCGATCTCCGCGCCCCGGTACGTGCGCAGGTCGGACCGCAGTCCGGCGAAATCCTCGCAGGCAAACGCCGCCTTGTCGGCGAAGTAGTCCTGCACCAGCCGGTTGTAGCGATCGGTGAACTCGGTCACCTTGGCGAGCATCACGGTCCTGTCCCAGGCGTCCGGCGACTTCGTCGGCGGGTTGACCCACCGGTTGCTGCGGCCGGCGTCGCTCGACCAGATCGAGAACTGCGGCATCCCGGCGGCGTCGCTGTAGCTCTCGCCGCGGATCGCGTGGAAGACGACCTCGACGACGACGTCCCGGAACGTCAGCTGGCTCTCCTGCTCCACCTCCACCTTGTCGTTGTAGAAGCCGACGAAGGTGTCGAGGTCTTCCAGGTCATCCCCGTAGAGGGTGCTGTCCGTGGCCGTGTTGAGGAAGACGTGGACGCCGAAATCGGCGCTGTCGTCCCACTCGTAGGCGGCGTTGCTGCCGAACAGCTCGATGTCGGCGACCTTGATGCGGTCGTTGCGCAGGCGCATGGCGGCGAACAAGCCGTCGACGATGGCGATGGTCCGGTCGCGGACGTCCTGCCGCATCGTCTGGTCGTCGTTCCAGAAGCGCGGATCGAGGCGCTGCGGGAACGTCGTCATCTCGACGACCTTGGCCTCCAGCCCCGCGGCTGTCTCGCCGACCAGCGGCGGTTCGGTCCGGAACGGCGGGCGGTAGAACGCCGCCGCCGTGCCTGCGGCCGCGGTCGGATCGGCGGCCGCCGCGGGCAAGCCGGCAACCGTCAGGGACGCGACGACCAGAGACGCGACCGAGGCGACGACCGCGACGCCCGTGCCGGCCGCGATGATGCACCGGAGGAGCCATGTCATGCCGCTGCGAAGCACGGTCGCCTCCCGATCGGTCGCCGTTGCCGGCAGCCTTTCACGGCGGCGGGCGGCGGGCAACTCGTCCGGAACCCGGGCGCGGCTGCGGGCACCGGAAAACACGAGGGCCCGCTGGTGGCGACCAGCGGGCCCGTGTGTCGTGGATGGGGTCGTCCCGTGAAGGGCGCGGCCCTCACGCACCCGAGAGGTGCGGCAGCGGGTCGACGGGCGTCGAGCCCTTGCGCAGCTCGAAGTGCAGCTGCGGCTGGTTGACCGCGCCGGTGGCGCCGACCGTGCCGATCACCTGCCCGCGCCGGACCTCGGCGCCGCGCGCCACGGTGATCTCCTTGGCGTGGGCGTAGGCGGTGACCCAGCCGTCGGCGTGGCGGACCAGCACGAGGTTGCCGAAGCCGGTGAGCTCGTTGCCGGCATAGATGACGGTGCCCGATTCGGCCGACTTGATCGGCGTGCCCTCGGGCAGCGC
>CAMDHY010000072.1 GCA_945898215.1 Pseudoxanthobacter soli DSM 19599
GGCGAGCCGGGAGGCGGTGCTGATCGCGCACCTGCGCGGGGCGGTCGATGCGGTCGACCTCGCGCCGGTGGAAACCGACCTGCGCGCTGCCTGCGCACGGGTGGCGGACTCCCTGACGGTCCTGCAGCCCTCTGTGCGGGCCGTGCGCATCGAGCGCGACGACGGCCGCACCGTCCTGTGCACCGAGGAGCGCGAAGACGCGCGCGTCGCGCCCTCGATCGCGCCGGGCGCCTCCGCCGCCCTGACGACCCGCGAGGGCGAAGTCGTCGTCGGCACCGATACCTACACCGTCTCCTTCGCCTTTCGCGGCGACACCGTCCTCGAAGTCGAGCTCGCCACCGCCACCGGCGCCGGGGTGCTCGCCGATCTCAGGCTCGATCGCGGCCAGGCGGTCGCCATCCTCGACCGGGCGGGACGCATCGTCACGGCGGCGGGAGAGGTCGGTGCCTTCGAGGGCGCCGACGCCCTCGTCGCCACGCTCGAATCCGTCAAGCAGCGCTTCGAGGTGCGGATGCCGAACGGCCAGGTGATGTTCGCCGCCGCCGAAGCGGTCCCCGGTGCCGATCTCACCGCCATCGCGCTCGCACCCCTCGCCATGCTGCAGGCCGCCGCCAACCGCGACCTCGCCATCGCCGTCGGTCTGCCGCTCGCCTTTCTGGTGATCGCCGTCGCCGTCGCCTGGTACGGCATCGACCAGCTCGTCGTGCGCTGGGTCGACCGGCTCGGACGGCTCGCCGCGCTTTATGGCGCAGGCCGCAGCTCCGTGCGCGCCGGCACCTTCGACGGCGCTCCGCGCGAACTGCGGACGCTCGCCGACGCCTTCGATGCCATGGCCGATCGCGTCGAGCGACGGTCGAACGAACTGAAGGCGGCGGTCGATCAGAAATCGACGCTGCTGCGCGAACTGCACCACCGGGTGAAGAACAATTTCCAGCTCGTCGCCAGCCTGCTCAGCCTCGAGGCGAGCGCGGCCGAGGTGGAGGAGCGGGCGGCGGTCCTGCGTATCCAGCAGGGCCGTGTCCACGCCCTCGCCATCGCGCACCGCCTCGCCTATGCGAGCGGCGACATCGGCGAGGTGCCGCTGATGGAACTCATCCGCGAGGTGGTGATGAGCCTCAGCCACGGCATCGAGCCGGTCGAGAAGACGGCGCGGGTCGATATTCCCACCGAGGGCCCGAGCGTCTCGCTCGACACCGCCGTGCCGGTGGCGCTGCTCGTCACCGAACTGCTGCGCCCGGCGCTCGAGGCGGCGGTCCGCAACGAGCTCCTGAGCCTCTCCGTCGACCGCGCGGGCGACAGCCTCGTGGTGACGCTGGAGGGCGAAGGCGGCGATCGCAACGCCCTCTCCGAGCGCCTCGTCGGCGCCTTCACGCGCCAGCTCGGCGCGACGCTCACCCGCGACGAGGCGGCGCGTCGCACCGTGATGTCGGTGCCGTTGCCCGGCGGCGCCTGAGCGCGGCGGGAGCGCCGCTCAGGCCTCCGGGCCGGCGTACTTGCCGGCGGTCGCCGGGAACAGGCTCTTGATGATCTTCATGTGGCTGATGTCGACGGTGGCATCCATGTGCAGGAAGATCGCCGCGTCGCGGAACAGCTTCTCGATGCCGAACTCCAGCATGCAGCCGTTGCCGCCGTGCAGTTCGAGCGCGTGCTGGGCGACCTTCATGATCTCCTCCGACGCATAGACCTTCGCCATGTTGCAGAGCGCGTCGGCGGACGGATCGTTGGCGTCGACGGACAGCGAGGCGCGCTCGAGCAGCGCCCGCACCCCCTCGAGCCGGGTCGCCATGTCTGCGAGGCGCACGGCGACGGCCTGGTGCTTGATCAGGATGCGCCCGCCCTGCACGTAGTTCTGCACGTAGTCTGCCGTGCGCTCGAAGCAGGCCATGCCGACGCCGAGGTTCTTCGCCGCCTGGATGATCTTGCCCGGGCGGAAATAGAGCCCGGCGGTGGCGAGCGCCTTGCGCTCCACCATCAGGTGGTCGGCCGGCACGCGCATGTCCTCGAAGACGAGCTCGCCGTTGTTCATGAAGCGGCAGCCGAGCGTCTCGTTGCACTTCGCCACCGTCAGGCCGGGGGTGTCGCGCGGCACGAGGAAGCTCGAGGTGCCGTCGAGCATGCCGACGGACGGGTCGACGTTCGCGTAGACGACGTAGAGGCTCGCATCGTAGCCGTTCGAGATGTACTGCTTGCGTCCGTTGATCACCCAGTGGTCGCCGTCGCGGACGGCGCGGGTGTGCATCGAGGCCTCCGGCACATTGTAGGGCAGCCAGCGGTCGGAGGCGCCGCGCGGCTCGGTGAGGCAGTGGGCGAGCAGGAAGTTCGGGTCGGCGACGAGCTTCGGGAACCACTCCTCCTGCAGGTGGCGCGGCGCGAAGGCGCGCAGCAGCACCGACACCTTCCAGTTCTGCACGAGCTTGTCGGCGAGCCCGGAATCGCCCCGGGCGATCTCCTCGGAGATCAGCGCGAAGGTGCGCACCTCGGTGCCCTTCTCGAGCTCGATGCCGCCGAACTCCTCCGGTACGCCGAGGGTACGGATGCCGATCTCGTCGGCCGTCTTCAGGATGTGCGGCGGCAGGCGCCCTTCCGGGTCCATGTCCCACTCGCGCTTCCAGTTGGCGCGGATGTAGGGGGTCACCACCTCGTCGACGAAGGCGCGGCAGCTCTCGCGCATCAGGCGCTGCTCTTCGGACAGGCCGCGGTCGCTGGTGAGTATCATCGGGTGCGTCCTCCGGGGGATCGGCCGGTCCTGGCCCGGCGGCGCGTCGCTGCGCCGCCGCTCGCCGGCTTTCGGTGGAGACCCTAGCGGGGCGGCCTGTCGCCCGGAACGGGTGGGGGCTGCGCAGGTGGTGGACGATCCTGCGATCGGTGACGAGCGGGAGGGGCGATCCTACGGCGCGGCGGAGCCTCGCCGCCGGGCGGCGCGGAACTGCCCCGGCGTCGTGCCGGTGGCGCGCCTGAAGCGGCGCTGGAAGTACTTGTCGTCGCCATAGCCGACCGCAAACGCGATCTCGGCGATCGTCGCGTCGGTGTAGACGAGCCGCTGGCGCGCCTCGTCGAGGCGCATCTCGGTGACGATCCCGCCCAGCGTCTTGCCGGTGTGGGCCTTCAGGAGGTGACAGAGGTGGGTGGGGGTGACGTGGGCGGCTGCGGCGGCGGCGGCGAGCGTCACCTCGCCCCGGTAGGCGTCGGCGAGATAGGCGGCGACGCGGGCGAGACGGCGCTCGGCCTGCGCCGGGGCGCCGTCGCCGCGGGCGCGATCGGCGAAGCGGTCCTCGAAGGTGCGACAGAGCGTGGCGAGCAGCAGCGTCAGGCCGGCGCCGGCCGCCTCGCGGGCGGCGAGCCCGGTGCGTCGGCAGTCGGCCTCGAGGCCGCGCAGCAGCCGCTCGACCGCGGCGAGGCCGCGCGCGTCGAGGCGGTCGTCGGCGAGGCCCGGATGCAGGAACGGCGTCAACTCCGGCGCCCGTCGCACGAGGTCGGCGAGCGGGGCCGCCGCGCCGAGGCCGGGCCTGAGCACCCCGAGATCGAAGGCGACGACCCAGCAGCGGGTGTCTGGCTCGAAGCGCACCTGATGCGGCGTCATCGGGGCGATGCACCAGACGCTGCCGCGCCCCGGCTCGACCGCCTTCAGGCCGATGCGGCCCGCCGGCGCCGGGCCGAGGAAGACGAGGATCTGGAAATAGTCGTGCTTGTGGGGCGGGTAGACGCCGCTCTCGCCTTCGACGCGCCGCACGGCCAGCCGCCGCCCGGAGGCGGGTGCCGCATAGGCGCGCACGGGCACGGGATCGCGGGGCGGTTCGGACGACCCATCCCGCCGGGCGACGTCGTCGGGCAGGGGACCGGCGGATCTCATCGCGGGTCGACTATCCTCCACGCTGACCGGCGCCGCTTGTAGCGGCGGTGGCCGCAGCCGACAACCGGCAGGGCGCGAGGGCCACCGGCCGGTTGACGCTCGTCCGGGCTGACCGGATGATGCTGCTCGATCCGGCAACGACGGCGGAAGGGACGCGTGGACGAGAACCTCCCCGTCGCCCGGCTGATCCGCGGCGCCCGCAGGCCGGAGACGCCGCCGGCCGAGACGGGCACCGTGCCCGGCCCCGAGGAGCCGAACGTCCGCATCGTCCGCGCGCCCGGTGCGACCCGCACCATCGTCGCCTTCGCGGGCCTCGGACAGCTCGTCGGCGGCATGACGCCGTTCAACTTCATGAACAGCCTCGCTGGCATCGCGGCGAACGTCGTCTTCGTCCGCGACCCGCGGCGCACCTGGTACAACGGCCCCATCGCCGGGCTCGGTCGCACGTCGGGCGAGATCGCGGAGCGCATCGGCACGCTCGCGGCCGAGGCCGGCGGCGGCGGCCTCTATCTCTTGGGCACCTCGTCCGGCGGCTTCGCCGCTCTTGCCTTCGCCGCGCCCCTTGCGGCCCGACGGGTCCTCGCCTTCGCCCCGCAGACGACGATCGATCCCTCCGTGCTGCGCGCCATCGGCGAGACGCGCTGGCTCAGGATGCTCGACCGGCGGCGGCGGACCGACCTCCTCGACGTCCTCCCGGCGCTCGAAGCGGCGCCCCCGGCCGGCGGCTGCGAGATCATCGTCGGCCGCCGGGTGCCGCACGACGTCATCTATGCGAACCGGCTGGCTCATGTCGCCGGGGTCACCATTCACCTCGTCCGCGGCGGCCACAATACGGCGATGCACCTGCGGGACCGGGGCGCCTTGTCGAAGGTCCTGCGCGACTTCGTCGACGACGCCCCGATCGCGCTCGGGGATTTGCTGGTGCCGGCGGCGTGAGCCCGAAGGCCGCTCGGAGGCCCGCTCATCGCCGCTCGTCCGGCATGTAGGCCTCCGCCTCGCGTGCGGGCATGGCGTCCGCGGCATAGCCGAAGGTGCCGTGCTCCTTCACCTCCGTTGCCGCGCGCACGAGCGCGCCCAGCGCGGCGCGGGCCAACGAGCCGCCGACGCTGATGCGCTTGACGCCGGCGGCCTGCAGTTCGGAAACGCTGAACGCCTTGCCGGCGAGCCCCATGACGACGTTCACCGGCTTCGTCACCGCCGCGCAGACGGCGCGGATCGCCACGATGTCGCGCAGGCCGGGGGCGTAGAGCACGTCGGCGCCGGCGGCCTCGAAGGCCTGCAGGCGGCGGATGGTGTCGTCGAGGTCGGGCCGGCCGTGGAGGAAGTTCTCGGCGCGGGCGGTGAGCACGAAGGGCAGGTTGCGCGCCGCCTCCGCGGCCGCCGCCACCCGCTCGAAGGCGAGGGAGAACGCGAAGATCGGCTTCGCCGGGTCACCGGTGGCGTCCTCGATCGAGCCGCCGACGAGCCCGACACCGGCCGCCAGGGCGATCGTCTCCGCACACGCCTCCGGCGCCGCCCCGAAGCCGTCCTCGAGGTCGGCGGAGACGGGCAAATGCGTCGCCTCGACGATGGCCCGGGCGTTCTCGAGCAGCGCCTCGCGCGACAGCGCCGCCGCCGAATCGCGCCTGCCGATCGAATAGGCGAAGCCGGCGCTGGTGGTGGCGAGCGCCTCGAACCCGAGCGCCGTCAGGATGCGCGAAGACCCGGCGTCCCACGGGTTGGGAATGACGAACGCGCCCGGCCGCCGGTGCAGGTCGCGGAACGTCCGGTGCTTTTCGATCTGGTTCGCCATGGGTCCCTCCTGCCGAAAGAGACACTAGCCTGAATCGAACAAAAAGGGAACATATGTTTCCGTCTGGGTAGGGCCTTCTCGCCGGGTGCGGGGCGAGGAGACGGCGAGGGCCGCGCTGCGAACACCCCGGGGTTGCGTCGCCTCGCGCGGCCCAGGCTCAACGACGCCCGCCCCAACCCACCCGGTCGAGTTTCCGGGACGCCACTTCCCTCACGATGATGTCGAGCGCCAGCGTGTCGTGGTCGGTGCGGCGGCGGATCGCCCGGGCGGCGTCGCCGGCGCCGGCGCTGTTCTGGTCCGCACCATCGACAAGCTCGGGTCGCTCGCCGTAAGGATCGGCGAGAGGCTCTGAACCGGTCGCTCCCTCGCGCCGTAACGGGCAAGCCGGGTGACGAGCCGTACGGGATGCCCATGACCGATCCGACCACCACAGCGGCCCCGGCCCGAGGCCACCGGCCGGGTCCAGGCGATGCTCGCCGACCTCTGCCACGCCGAGTGATCGCCCGCGCATGAGCCTTTCCCTTGCCGACTTCGTCGGCCCCGGCGGCGATCTCTTCACGCTCGCCGAACTCGCCCTCGCCGTGCTCGTCACCGGTGCCGTCGTCGGCGTCCTCGCCGGCCTGTTCGGTATCGGCGGCGGTGCCATCATCGTGCCGGTGCTCTACGAGATCTTCGCCGTCGCCGGCGTCGACGAGAGCATCCGCATGCACGTCGCCCTTGGCACCTCCCTCGGCGTCGTCGTGCCCACCGCGGTCAGATCGTTCCGCGGCCACTGGAAACGCGGCACCGTCGACATGGACGTGCTGCGGCCGTGGGTGATCGCCATTCCCGTTGGCGTGGTGCTCGGCTCCGTCACGGTGGCGAGCCTGTCGAGCGCCGGGCTGCGCGGCATCTTCGCCGTGCTCGCCACGCTGTTCGCCGCCAAGATGCTGTTCGGCCGAGCCGACTGGCGCCTCGGCGAGACGCTGCCGGGCGGCGTCCCGAACGCCATCCTCGGCGCCGTCATCGGCTTCATCTCGACCTTGATGGGCATCGGCGGCGGCGTCATGTCGACCGTCTACATGACGCTCTACGGCCGCACGCTCCTGCAGGCGATCTCCACCTCGGCGGGCGTCGGCGTGCTGATCGCGGTCCCCGGCACGATCGGCTACATGGCCGCCGGCTGGGGCGCGTCGGGCCTGCCGCCGCTGTCGATCGGCTTCGTCAGCCTGCTCGGCGTCGCCCTGATCATTCCGGCGGCGCTCTTGACGACGCCGTTCGGCGTCCGCCTCGCCCACTCCTGGCCGCGACGGCGGCTGGAGATCGGCTTCGGCATCTTCCTTCTGACCGTCGCCGCCCGCTTCGCCTCCAGCCTGGTGTTCTGACGGTCGGTCGCGGCGACGGCGCAACTGCGCGGGCCACTCGCGCGTTGACCGCCGCCCTCGTCCCGCCTCTGGCGTTCATCGTGCTGACGACCCTCGAGGGTCAGATCCTGACGCCGGGAATTCTCGGCCATCGGCTGACGATGAACCCGCTGATGATCTTCCTCGCCATCGCCTTCTGGATGTGGCTGTGGGGCCCGGTGGGAGCCTTCGTCGCGGTGCCTCTGCTCGTCATCTCCGCCGTGATCCTCGAGGCCCTGTCCCGGCGCAACGGCTTCGGCCGTCGCAGCCGGCGTGGCCTCGCCGCGGGTCGACGCATCCCTTAACCCGAACGCTGAGGCGCGGCACCCTTTGCCGGCGCCCGGCGAGGTTGGATCGGCCCCTGCAAAGGGCACCGGCCCACGGAAAAGCCGGCCGCCGCGCGGCCGGGTCAGGTGTGGACCGCGGTGGCGGTCGGGGTTCGGCGGAAAAGCGTGCGGCGGCTGCGCTCAGCGCGCGCCGGCGAACTTCGCCTCGACGAACTTGCCCTCGTCTTCCTCGTCCTCCGCCGTCGCACCGACGCCCGCGACCGGGGTGAAAGCGATCGGGTCGCTGGCCGGAAAGCTCTCGGCGAGGGCATCGTCGAGGTCGCCGCCGTCCGTGGCGCCCTCGCCGTGCTCCAGTTCACGGCGCGCCTGCTCCCAGTGTTCCAGGTCGCGGCCGTGCGGGCAGCCTTCTTCCATCCAGATCTTGTGGGCGCGTTCGCGGATTTCGTCTTCGCTGATCGTCGACATCGGACCCTTGCTCCCTGCAGAGGCTGCAACCCACCGAACGCCGCCACAGGGGCTGCCGTTCCCGCCGGGTTGCCGGAAGGCGGGGAACGGTTGGGGCTCCGGCTCGTTCTCCGACCGACAGCCGGCTCGATCGTGAGCCGGTTCGGCACCGTCGAGGTGCCCTTGTTCTTGAAGCCACGAAGCGACTGAAGGGTACCTTATCATGCCGGCTGAGCAATTGGATGACACTCGACCGCGCGGCGATCCACGGCCGCCGACCCACGATTCAGCGCCGGTGATGGCGCCGACCCCGGCGCGTCAGGGGAAGGCGGACAACCGCGTCCGCTACATTCTGGGCATCGGCCTCGTGCTTGTCGTAATTGCGTTCGTAGCGGTCTACTTCGGGACGCCGACGCCGGCCCCGTGAGGTGAACCGGGTGCGAATCCCGACCCCCCTCCCAAGAGGAAAGGCCCGGCTCCGCGGGGAGCCGGGCCTTTCCTTTGTTCGCCGTGCCGCGGGTCTGGCGCCGGCGGCCGCGCCTAGAGCCTGCCCATGAGAGCGAGCACGAGGATGATCACCAGGATCACGCCGAGGATACCCGACGGCCCGTAGCCCCAACTTCGGCTGTACGACCAGTTCGGGATCGCGCCGATCAACAGCAGTATCAGGATGATGATGAGAATGGTCGATAACGTCATTTGAGCCCTCCCGATTGATGAGACCGGCATCTGCCGGGCAGCCACCGACCATCAACTCCGGCTACAAGCTTTTGTTCCATAGTCATTCTTCACGACATCGGCAGAGTCGCGAGGCCGACGGGCAGAGGAACGGCGGTCGTGTCTGCGACGACCACCGGTCTCCGCCGTGCGCCCGCCGCGCCGCGCGCGGGAACCAAACTTCGCATGGCGAATTGTTCTGCGTGGACGCCGGTGGCGGCACGGAGGACGACATGTTCGGGTGGGCGCTGACTTTTCTGGTGGTGGCACTGATCGCGGCGGTTCTGGGCTTCGGCGGCATCGCAGGTGCCGCGGTCGAGATCGCCAAGATCATCTTCGTCGTGGCGCTGGTGCTCTTCGCCCTGTCGCTGCTGTTCGGCCTCTTCCGCGGCCGCCGACCGACAGTCTGACGGACTGACGGACGGACCGGCGGGAGCGGCTTGAGACCGCACCGAACGATCGAAGGGCTCCGCCATCGCCGGAGCCCTAGTCGTTGGGGAATCGCTCTCTCAATGTCCGTCGTCGTCGTCCGCGTCGACGCGTCCGAACACCCGCACGAGGTCGTCGACCTCAGCCGGTGTCAGCATGCGCGGATTGAGCCCTCGCAGAAGCAGGAAGAGCTTCGCCGTTTCCTCCAGCTCTTCCATGGCGAACACCGCCGCCTCCAGCGTATCGCCCGCCACCACCGGCCCGTGGTTCGCGAGAAGCACCGCCGCGTGGCGACCGGCGAGCCCGCGGATGGCGTCCGCGACCGCCGGATCGCCGGGCCGGTAGTATGGCAACAGCGCCACGCGTCCGCAGCGCATCACCGAATAGGCCGTCAGCGGCGGCAGAACCGCCTGCGGATTGATCTCCGGCAGGAGCGTCACCGCGACGGCATGGGTCGAATGCAAATGCACCACCGCCCCGGCCTTGCGGCGGGTCTCGTAGAGGGCGGCGTGCAGTGGCATCTCCTTCGTCGGCGGATCACCGGAGACGAGGCGGCCACCGGCGTCGAGGCGCGTCAGGCGGGCCGGGTCGAGAAACCCGAGCGAGGCGTTCGTCGGCGTCACCAGCAGGCCGCCGTCGTCGAGGCGCAGGCTGATGTTGCCCGACGAGCCCGGCGGCAGCCCGCGCTCGAACAGCGAGCGGGCGAACCGGCACACCGCCTCGCGCGCCTTCGAATCCGTCATCGAACCCTCCGCCCGGCGTGACAGCGACAGGGTTGCGAGCATAGCTTGTGCTCCGGCCGAAGGGGACCGCCGCCGCATCCGGCGGAGCAGATCCCGCCGCGGTCGCCGGGAGGGTTCGCGTGCCGCGTTTTTCCGCCAACCTCAGCATGATGTTCACGGAGTGGCCGTTCCTCGATCGCTTCGCGGCGGCGGTGGATGCCGGCTTCGAGGCGGTCGAGTACCTGTTCCCCTACGAGCATCCGCCGGAGGCTATCGCCGCGCGCCTGTCCGATCATCGGTTGACGCAGGCCCTGTTCAACCTGCCGCCGGGCGACTGGGCCGCTGGCGAGCGCGGCCTCGCCGCCCTGCCGGACCGCTTCGAGGACGTGCAGGCCGGCGTCCGTGCCGCCATCCCCTATGCTCGGGCGACCGGCGTGAAGCGCGTGCACCTGATGGCCGGCAACGCCGATCGCCGCGACCCGGCGGCGCTTGCCGCCTACGAGCGCGCCGTCGCCTGGACCGCAGAGGCGCTCGCTGCGGAGGGCGTCGCCGTGACGCTGGAGCCGATCAACCCGCGCGACATGCCGGGCTACTTCCTCAACGACTTCGGCTTCACCGAAGACCTCATCGCGCGCCTGGCGCTGCCCAATCTCGAGCTGCAGTTCGACCTCTATCACCGCCAGGTCCTGCACGGCGACGTGGTGATGGGGCTCCGGCGCGCGATGCCGATCATCGGCCACGTGCAGGTGGCGAGCGTGCCGTCGCGCCACGAACCGACGCACGAGGAGATGAACGACGGCTTCGTCTTCGCCGAGCTCGACCGGCTCGGCTACGCGGGCTTCATCGGCTGCGAGTACCGCCCGCGCGCCGGCACGGTCGAAGGTCTCGGCTGGTTCCAGGCGTACCGGCCGCGGCGGGGAGGGGTGTCGTGAGCCTCGCACTCGGCTGCATCGCCGACGATTACACCGGCGCCTCCGACCTCGCCAACACGCTGGCGAAGGCCGGGCTCGCCACCGTCCAGACGATCGGCATTCCCGCGGACGACCTCGCCTTGCCGCCGGCCGACGCCGTGGTGGTGTCGCTGAAGATCCGCTCCGTTCCGGCCGAGGAGGCGGTGGCGAAGGCGCGGGCGGCCGATGCCTGGCTGCGCGGCCGCGGCACCGGCCACGTGCTCTACAAGATCTGCTCGACCTTCGATTCGACCGACGCTGGCAACATCGGCCCTGTGGCTGATGCGCTGCGCGCCGACCACGGTGAGGCGGTGGTGCTCGTCACCCCGGCCTTCCCGGAGACCGGCCGCACCGTCTACCAGGGCAACCTGTTCGTCGGCCGGCTGCCCCTCGACGAGAGCCCGCTGAAGGACCATCCGCTCAACCCGATGCGCGACAGCGACCTGACACGGGTGCTCGCCCGCCAGAGCCGAGCAATGGTCGGACTCGTGGACCTTTCGACCGTCGCACGCGGCGTCGTGGCGGTGCGCGACCGCCTCGCGGCGCTCGCCGCCGAAGGGGCCGGCACGGCGATTGCCGACGCCGTCTTCGAGCGCGATCTCGAGACCCTCGGCCTCGCCGCACTCGACGCCCGCGTCTCCGTCGGTGCCTCCGGCCTTGGCCTCGGGCTCGCACGGGCGCTGGTCGCCGCCGGCCGCGGTGGCGGTCGGTCGGTGACGGCCGGTCAACGGCGGTCCGCCACTGGCGGTACCGCGCTGTGCCTCGCCGGCAGTTGTTCGCAGGCGACATTGGCGCAGGTCGCCGCCGCGGAAGTCGCAATGCCGGTGCTGCGCCTCGACGTCGGCCAACTCGTTGCGGGGACGGGCGAAATCGAGCGGGCGATCGCCTGGGCGAAGGGCCGAATTGGTGACGGGCCGGTGCTCATCGCGACGAGCGCCGCGCCCGCCGATGTCGCGCGGATACAAGCCGCGCACGGCCGCCAGACCGCCGGCCACAAAATCGAGCAAGCCCTTGCGACGATTGCCGAAACCCTCGTGGAGACGGCCGCCGTCGACCGTCTCGTCGTGGCCGGCGGCGAAACGTCCGGTGCGGTCGTCGACCGTCTCGCCATCCCCGCCTTCGCCATCGGGCCGGAGATCGCCGCCGGCGTGCCGGTGCTCGCCGCCGTCGGCGGCACCCACGCCGGCATGGCTCTGGCCCTGAAGTCCGGCAACTTCGGCGGCCGTGATTTCTTCACCGACGCGCTGGCGCTGATGCGCTGAGGCGAAAGGGGAGGGCGCATGTTCGAGCTCACCGACGACCACCGCGCCGTGCAGGCGATGGCGCGCGATTTCGCCGCCGACAAGATAGCCCCGCACGCCCTCCTCTGGGACGAGCGCCGCCACTTCCCCGTCGACGTCGTCCGCGAGGCGGCGGCACTCGGCATGGCGGCGATCTATGTGCCGGAAAGCGCGGGCGGAACCGGCCTCGGCCGGCTCGAGGCGGCGCTGATCTTCGAGGCCCTCGCCGAAGGCTGCCCGGCGGTGTCGGCCTACCTGTCGATCCACAACATGGTCGCCTGGATGGTCAACCGCTACGGCAGCGACGAGCAGCGCGCCCGCTTCCTGCCGTCGCTGATCTCGATGGAAAGGCTCTCCTGCTACTGCCTCACCGAGCCCGGCTCCGGCTCCGACGCTGCGGCGCTGAAGACCCGCGCCGTGCTCGACGGCGACGCCTATGTGCTTTCTGGAACGAAGCAGTTCATCTCCGGCGCCGGGGCCGGCGACCTCTACCTCGTGATGGCGCGCACCGGTGGCGACGGGCCGTCGGGCATCTCCGCCTTCCTCGTGCCGGGCGACACCGCGGGGCTGTCGTTCGGTGCCAACGAGCGCAAGATGGGCTGGAACGCCCAACCGACCCGCGCCGTCATCCTGGAGGGTGCCCGCGTGCCGGCGGAGAACCGCCTCGGCGAGGACGGCCAGGGCTTCAGGATCGCCATGAGCGGGCTCGACGGCGGCCGGCTCAACATCGGCGCCTGCTCGCTCGGCGGGGCCCAGGCGGCCCTCGACAAGGCGCTTTCCTACATGCGCGAGCGCAAGGCGTTCGGAAAGCGTCTCGACGAATTCCAGGCCCTGCAGTTCCGCCTGGCCGACATGGCAACCGAGCTTTCCGCCGCGCGCCTCCTCCTCTACGCCGCCGCCGCCGCCTTCGACCGTGGCGACGCCGACGTGACGGCGCGCTGCGCCATGGCCAAGCGCTTCGCCACCGACGTCGGCTTCGAGGTGGCGAACCAGGCGCTGCAGCTGCACGGCGGCTACGGCTATCTGGCCGAGTATGGTGTCGAGAAGCTGGTGCGCGACCTGCGCGTCCACCAGATCCTCGAAGGCACCAACGAAATCATGCGCCTGATCATCGCCCGCGGGCTGGTCGGGCGCGGCTGAAGCAGACGGGAGAACCGCGCGTGACGGATCACACCATCGCCTTCGTCGGCCTCGGCAACATGGGTGCGCCGATGGCGGCGAACCTGCGCAAGGCCGGCCATTCCGTCCGCGGCTTCGACCTCTCGGTCCACGCGGCCGAGGCCGCCCGCGCCGGCGGCGTCACCGTGGCGGGGTCGCTCGAGGAGGCGGTGGCGGGAGCGGACGCCGTCATCACCATGCTGCCGGCGGGCAAGCACGTCCGGACCGTCTGGCAGGCGCTCGCGGGTCTCGTCGCGCCGGGGACGCTGCTCATCGACTGCTCCACCATCGACGTCGAGAGCGCGCGGGCGGTGCACGCGATCGCCGAAGCCGCATCCTGCCCGTCGCTCGACGCGCCGGTCTCCGGCGGCGTCGGCGGCGCCACGGCGGGCACGCTCACCTTCATGGTCGGCGGGACGAGCGAGGCCTACGGCCGCGGCGCGCCGCTGCTCGCGCAAATGGGAAAGCGGGTGGTGCCGTGCGGTGCGGCGGGCTCGGGGCAGGCGGCGAAGATCTGCAACAACATGATCCTCGGCGTGTCGATGATCGCCGTCGCCGAGGCCTTCGTGCTGGCCGAAAAGCTCGGTCTGTCGCACCAGGCCCTGTTCGACGTCGCCTCCACCGCCTCCGGCCAGTGCTGGTCGCTGACGAGCTACTGCCCGGTGCCGGGACCGGTGCCGGCCTCGCCGGCGAACCACGGCTACAAGCCGGGCTTCGCCGCCGCCCTGATGCTGAAGGATCTCCGCCTCGCGCAGGAGGCGGCGCTGTCGTCCGGCGCCACGACCCCGCTCGGCGCCGAAGCGGCGCAGCTCTACGCATTGTTCGACAATGCCGGCCACGGCGGCCGGGACTTCTCCGCCATCATCGAGATGGTGCGCGGCAAGGACGTCGCGGCATGAGTGCGCCTCGCGTCGCCATCGTCACCGGCGGCACGCACGGCATCGGCCGCGCCACCGTCGAGATGCTCGCCGCCCGCGGTGTGCGCGTCGTCTTCAGCGGCCGCGATGCGGACGCCGGCGCCGAGGTGGCGCGGGCCGTGCCCGGCAGCGTCCACGTCGGCGGCGACATCTGCGAGACAGCCGTTGTCGCGAGGCTGGTCGAGACCGCCACCGAGATCGGCGGCGGCGTCATCGCCGGCCTCGTCAACTGCGCGGGCGTCGGCGCCCGCCAGGTCTTCGCCGAGGCGACGCTCGCCGACTGGGACCGCATCTTCGCCGTCAACGCGCGGGCCGCCTTCGCGGTGACGGCGGCGGCACACGGCGCGCTCTCGGCGAGCGGCCGCGGCTCCGTCGTCTTCGTCTCCTCCGTCGCCGGCTATGGCGGCGAGGCGGGGCTCGCGATCTACTGCGCCTCGAAGGCGGCCCTGATCGGCCTCGCCAAGGCCCTGGCGCTGGAGATCGGCGACAAGGTGCGCGTCAACGTCGTCTGCCCCGGCCAGGTCGACACGCGGATGATGGCCCGCACCCTCGCCGACCCGGCGAAGAAGGCGGCGCTCGAGGCCCGCATCCCGAACGGCCGCATCGCCCGGCCGGAAGAGGTCGCCGCGGCGATCGTCTTTCTGCTCTCGGACGAGGCGTCCTACGTCAACGGGGTGGTGATCCCGATCGACGGCGGCGAGGTGGCGGGGCTGCGCGACGTGCCGGTGGCGGCGGTGGCCAGAGGATGAGATGGCCGGTCGTGACGGACCGCCGGCCAAGCTATCATCACCCCGTCAAGCGCACTTCAACGAGGCTCGCGGCAAGACGGTCGAGTTTGGCGCGTATCCCCCGCGGCAGCTGCCGCGCCGACTTGATGCGGGCGATCGGCAGTTCCGCAATCGGCGGCGCCTTCCCTTCGCTGTGCGACGCGTAGGTGGCGTGGTTGTCGAAACGGCCGCGGCCGACGTTGTCGACGAAACTCTCGGCCGGCACGCCTTCGGCGAGGATCAGCGCGTGCTCCTCCAGCTCAACATGGAAGTAGACGAAGCGCTCCGGCATGTCCGTCTCGCGCACGATGGTGGTGCCGTTGACGAGCGCTGCCGCCTGCACGAGCAGGCCGCCGACGAGCAGCGCGTGATCCGGAGACACCAGCAGGTCCCGTATCGGCATCGCCTCGCCGAGAGAACCGGCGGTGAGACGGATCGGCCAATTGCGTAGAGGATCGGCGAAGACCGTGACGACCGTCTGCCGACCGATCCACCGGACCGGCAACGTTCGGCCGTCGGCGGTGTGGACGAGATCACCGATCCCGAAGCTCTCGACCCGGCGCGTCCCTCCGGGGCATCCGATCTCGGTGCCAGTCAAGAAGCAGGTGGTGAACGTTTCCGTCACCACGTCGACAGCTGAACCATTCGCGTACTGGGTGTTTGTGAACAGGAAATACGTTCGCCCATCCTAACAGACGAAACCATCGTCTGTATGTCCAACATACTGAGCCCGTACTGCCGCGTAGGCTGGATTGTCAAAGGAAACGGAAATCCTCTCGGGTATCGAAAAAACAGATCCAACGGAGGACGTACCACCGGTTCCGCTGGTGTAGATCTGCGCAGTTGTAGTGAAGTTGAATTGGTCTCGAGGGGTTCCGAGCAGGTAGCCATAGGCGAAATCGAAACTGGCCATGGGTCTGCCTCGCCGAAATCAGCGCTAGCGCGCGCGCATGAAGGAAAACTCCGGATGACGCTGGCGCCAGTGGAGCGTCACCCATCGAAATGTCCACTGGCAACGAACTGGATCGACCCGACGGGACGAAGGGCTGCGGCGCATCTTCGACTACGCCCACTTACGGTACAAAACCACACCCAGAAAGCAACTTGCGTGCCGCACTCGTACTATACTCCCGGGATGTGCCAGTTCTTTGACGGCGATGCTCGGCGCCGCGCTGAAGGCTCGCGGTCGGGTCCGAACGGCAGGTCGCGACAGTGCGGCCCGCCCTCACCGCCCGAGCATGTTCGCTTCGACGCTCTTCAGGTGCGCGTGCATGGCGGCGCGGGCGGCGTCGGGGTCGCGGCGTTTGAGGGCCTCGACGAGGGCGCCGTGCTCGGCGCAGTAGGCGAGGCGGCGGGCCTCGCTGAAGGAGCGGCGCTTCATCTCCTGCCAGGGTGTCTGGTGGCGCAGCACGTTGAGGAGATTGTGCAATTCGCGCAGGAGCTCGTTGCGGCAGCAGGCGAAGATGCGATGGTGGAGTTCGGCGTCGCACGCCTCGAAGCCCGGCATGTCGGTGGCCGCTTCCGCCGCGCGGTGCGCCTCCTCGACGGCCGCGAGTTCGGCGAGCGAGGCGTTGAGGGCGGCCACCGCCGCTGCCTGCGGCTCGATGAGCAGGCGGATCTCCATCATGTCGGCGGGGCTGGTGCCCTCGATGCGCTCGACGATGGCGGCGACGGAGGGCGCCACGCCGCCGTTGACGAAGGTGCCGCGGCCGACGTGGCGGGTGATCGCGCCGGTATCGGCGAGCATCTCGACGGCGCGCCGCACGGTGTTGCGGGCGACGCCGTAGTCGGCCGCGAGCTCGCGCTCCGGCGGCATGCGGCGTCCGGACCATTCGCCGGCGTCGATACGCTGGCGCAGCGAGCGGGCGAGGTCCTCGGCGACGGCACGGGGCATGGAAGGTCCGCTGTTTTTCTGAACCGTTAGTGAGCCAATTAGCATTGGTGGGGCGGGGCGTCTAGGGGGAGCGGAGGGGCAGTAGGAGGTGGGCAGTGGGGAGTGGGCAGTAGGCTGCTGGCTGTGGGCAGCGGGCAGCGGGTGTGGGCAGTGGGGAGTGGGGCGCGGGGACTGGGGAGTGGGGAGTGGGGAGTGGGGATTGAGGGGTGGAGAGTGGAGCGTGGCCAGAGTCTGCCTCCACCCCCTCCGTCGTCATTCCCGGCCTTGTGCCGGGAACCCATCCGGCGCAGCGAATGCGGCGCTAAGGTCGCGCGCTGAGTGCCTGTGGCAACCGTTGCATGGGTTCCCGGGACAAGCCCGGGAATGACTACGGAGAGGGAGTGATCGCGGCAGAGGAGGGGTGAGTCCGCGGAGACGGAGTGTGATCCCTATGGAAGGCGCCGCCGAATGTCGTCGCCGCTGCGGCGGCCACCAGCGCCCCGGCAAACGGGCGCCCACCCCCCATCGACAATCCCTCGCCGCCCCCTTGCAGCTGAACCAGATTGGTTCTAGCGTGGCTCAACTAAACGGGCCGCGTGAGACGGTCGTGTCGGGAGGAAGACGATGAAGGTAGCGACCTTCCGGTTCGCTGGCGAGAGGCATGTCGGCGTCGTCGACGATGCCGGCCTGACCATCGCCCCCTTCGATCTGACGCAGGACGAAGCCGAGCAGGGGATCACCGCGCTGATCGGGCGGTCCCTGCCGGGCCAGCGCTCGCCGATCCCGCTCGACCGGGTGACGCTCGAGGCGCCGATCCCGCGGCCGCGCCGCAACATCTTCTGCGTCGGCAAGAACTATTTCGACCACGCGCACGAGTTCGCCAAGTCCGGCTTCGATTCCTCCGCCGCCAACGGTGCGGTGCCGAAGGAGCCGATCATCTTCTCCAAGGTGCCGGAGACGGTGATCGCCGACGCCATGCCGATCCACATCGACCCCGCGGTGTCGGCGGCGATCGACTACGAGGCCGAGCTCGCCGTCATCATCGGCACCGGCGGCCGCGGCATCTCCAGGGAAAGCGCCCTCGACCACGTCTGGGGCTACACCATCGTCAACGACGTGACGGCGCGCGACCTGCAGGGCCGCTACAGCCAGTGGCTGATCGGCAAGTCGCAGGACACCTTCTGCCCGATGGGCCCGTTCGCCGTGACGCGCGATGACCTCGACCTCGCGACGACGGGCATCCGCTGCTTCGTCAATGGCGAACTCCGGCAGGATTCCAACACCGGCCTTTTGATCTTCGACGTGCCGACGATCATCGCGACGATCTCGGCCGGCGTGACGCTGCAGCCGGGCGACGTCATCGCCACAGGCACGCCGGCCGGCGTCGGCATCGGCTTCCAGCCGCCGAAATACTTGAAGGACGGCGACGTCGTGCGCGTCGAGATCGACGGCATCGGCGCGCTGCAGAACGGCGTGCACGAGGTGCAGGCGTGACCACTGTCCGCCTCGGCCAACTCGTGGCGGAAACCGCCGGCGAGGGGCCGGCGGTGATCCTCGTGCATGGCCTCGGCGGGACGTCGAACACCTTCCAGCCGCTGATGGGCGCGCTGTCGGGCCACCGCGTCATCCGGCCGGACCTGCCGGGCTCCGGTCGCTCGCCGGTGCCGCACGCCGCCCCCTCGATCGAGAGCTACGTCGAGGCGCTGGTCGGCATGGCCCGGGCGCTCGGGGTTGCCCAAGCCCACTTCGTCGGCCACTCGCTCGGCACCATCGTCTGCCAGCATCTGGCCGCGGCGCATCCTTCGATCGTGACGTCGCTGACGCTGTTCGGCGCACTGATCGAGCCGGCGCAGGCGGCCCGCGACGGGCTCGCCGGCCGCGCCCGCACGGCGCGGGCCGAGGGCATGGAGGGGATCGCCGACACCATCGTCGCCAACACGCTGTCGGCGGCGACGCGTGCGGGCAATCCGGCGGCGGTCGCCTTCGTGCGAGAAAGCCTGATGCGCCAGGACGGGGAAGGCTATGCTCGGACCTGCGAGGCGCTCGCCAAGGCGACGGCGGCCGACGCCCGGCTGATCTCCGCGCCGACGCTGATCGTCGCCGGCTCGGACGACCCCGTGGCGCCGTCGAGCGTCGGCCAGACGCTGGCCGAGCGCATCCGCGGGGCGAGGGCCGTCGTGCTCGACGGCTGCGGCCACTGGATGACGATCGAGAAACCCGCCGAGTGCGCGCGGCGCCTCGGCGACTTCGTGAGGACGAACGACCGCGGGTGACCGGCCGCGCCACTCCCCGAGGAGTGGACCAGAACAAGCGGCGGCCGGCACCGACAGGGAGGATCGACGATGGCCGACAACGGCATGTACGGCGCCCGCTGGGGCGGCAACGGGCGTGAGCCCGACAGCGTTCTGTTCACCAACGTCCGCATCCTCGATGCGACGGGCGAGTATCCCTACACCGGCGAGGTGCTGGTGCAGGGCAACCGCATCAAGCAGGTGAGCCGCAGTGGCGGCGGCGCCCGCTACGGCGGCGGCATGGGCGGCTCGGGGATGGGCGGCTCGGGCCTGTCGGGTGGTGGCGCGACCGTCATCGACGGGGCCGGCGCGACGCTGATGCCGGGCATGATCGACGCCCACCTGCATCTCTCCTGGAACAACGCGCCGGGCATCGACCCCATCCAGATGATGGAGGTCGAGGAGCACATGCTCGTCACCATGGAGATGGCGAAGCTCGTCCTCGACGCCGGCTTCACCGCCGGGCGGGGTGCTGCGGCGGCCAAGCCCCGCCTCGACGTGGTGGCGAAGAAGTTCATCAACCAGGGCCGCTACCCCGGGCCGCGCTATCTCGCGGCCGGGCCGGAGATCACCACCGTCGGCGGCCTCGGCGATGCGGCGCCCTCGCACATCCCGCACGAGGGGCTGAACCTCGGCATCGTCGTGTCGGGGCCGGAGGAGATCCGGCGAGTGGTGAGGACGCTGATCAAGTACGGCGTCGACTCGATCAAATTGAACCTCTCCGGCGAGGAGATCACCGGCATGGGCGCCGAGGAGACGCCGATGTCGGAGGAGGAGGTGGCGATGGCCGCCTCCGAGGCGCGCTGCCGCAACAAGGTGCTGTCGGCGCACGCCCGCTCGTCGGGCTCGGTGAAGCAGTGCGTGCGGCACGGCATCCAGAACATCTACCACGCCTCGTTCGCCGACGAGGAGGCGCTCGACATGCTCGAGGCCGTCAAGCACAAGCACTTCGTGGCGCCCGGCCTCGCCTGGCTGATCAACACGGCGCGCAATGCCGGCGACTACGGCATCAAGCCGGGCTCGCCCGTCACCGCCCTCTATGAGCGCGAGCTCGAGATGGCGGTCGAGACGATGCGCAAGATGCACAAGCGCGGCATCAAGGTCTTGATCGGCGGCGACTACGGCTTCGCCTGGACGCCGCAGGGCACCAACGCCAAGGACATCGAGTACTTCGTCGACCTGCTCGGCTTCTCGCCGATGGAGGCGATCATCGCCGCCACCCGCTACGGCGGCGAGATCATGAACATGGGCAACGAGCTCGGGATGATCAAAGAGGGTTACCTCGCCGATCTCCTGCTCGTCGACGGCGACCCGATCGCCAACGTCCGCATCCTGCAGGAGAAGGATCGGCTGCTCGCCATCATGAAGGATGGCAAGTTCCACAAGCGGCCGCAGGTGCAGAGCGAGCGGCGGCGGCTGATCGCATGAGCATCGCCGGCGAGACGGGAGCGGCACCGCGCGGGCTGACGCGCGGACAGGCGTGGGGCATCGTCGCGTTCTTCGCGGCGGCGGTCTTCGCCTGGCTGCTGTTTGCCGTCTGGCCGGACTGGCTGAATGCCATCCTGATCTCCAAGAAGGCGTTCTTCTCGTCGATCTTCAACGGCATCACGCTCGCCGGCCTCTATTTCCTGGTGGCGAGCGGCTTCACCCTCGTCTTCGGGCTGATGCGCAACGTCAACCTCGCGCACGGCTCGCTCTATTTGCTCGGCGCCTACCTCGGCTACGAGGTGACGCGCATCACCGGCTACTGGCTCGTCGGCGTCGCGGCGGGCTTCGCCGTCCTCGCCGTGCTCGGGCTGCTGATGCAGGTGTTCGTGTTCCGGCGGCTCGAGGGCGACGACCTCCGCCAGACGCTGGTGACCATCGGCATCTCGATCGTCGCCGCCGACCTGATGCTGTGGATGTGGACGGGCGCGACCTACCAGATCGCCACGCCCGCTTGGCTCGACGGGGCGGTGAAGCTGCCGGTCGTCACCGCCTACCGCTCGAGCGGCGACGCGGTGTTCCTCACCTATCCGTTCTACCGCCTCGTCGTGCTGGCGGCGGCGATCGTCATCGGCATCGGGCTGTGGCTGCTTCTGAACCGCACCCGCGTCGGCATGATGATCCGCGCCGGCGTCGACGACCGGGCGATGCTGGCCGCCTCCGGCGTCAACGTGCATGCGGTGTTCGCGGTGGTGTTCGCCATCGGGGCGGGGCTCGCGGGCTTTGCAGGCGTCGTCGGCGGCTCGGCGCTGTCGGTCGCACCCGGCGAGGACGTGCGCTACCTGCTCGCCTCGCTGGTCGTCGTCATCGTCGGCGGCATGGGCTCGATCACCGGGGCGGCGATCGGCGCGCTCCTGATCGGCCTCGCCGAGCAGGTCGGCCTCGTCTACTTCCCGACCTACGGCATCGTGCTCACCTTCGTCATCATGGTGGTGACGCTGGCGATCCGGCCGCAGGGCATCATGGGGAAGGCGCGATGAGCCTTGCCCTGCCGACATCTGACCCGACCCGCGCTGCCACCCCGGCGTTCGCCGGCGGCGGCCTCGCCCACCTCGTGCTGGCGGCGGTGCTGGTGCTCTATCCGGCGGTGGCGTCGGACTTCTTCCTCACCCAGATCGGCGCCTACTCGCTGATCCTCGGCATGGTGGCGCTGTCTCTCATGCTGCTCGCCGGCTACGGCGGCATGGTCAGCCTCGCGCAGCTCTCGGTCGCCGGCATGGCCGGCTATGCGGTGGCGATCTTCGGGCTGAACAGTTCCGGCGTCCACGGCTTCGGCTGGCCGTGGTGGATCGTCGTGCCGTTCGCCGTGCTGATTGCCGGCATCGCCTCGGCGCTGATCGGGGCGATCTCGTCGCGCACCGACGGCATCTACACGATCATGATCACGCTCGCGATCGCCACCGCGACGTTCTACTTCACCCAGCAGAACTACGCGCTGTTCAATGGCTTTCCGGGCTTCGCCGGCATCCGCGCGCCGGAGTTCTGGGGCGTCTTCTGGCGCGACCCGGTGCCGTTCTACTACGTCACGCTCGCGGTCGCCGCGCTCTGCTACGCCGCCGTGCTCTACGCCGCGCGCTCCACGTTCGGGCTCGCTTTGCAGGCGATCCGCGACAACCCGCGGCGGATGCGGGCGATCGGCTTCGACGTCACCGCCCACAAGATCGTCGCCTACTTCTTCGCCGGCCTGATCGCCGGGCTCGCCGGCGTGCTGCTCGTCTGGTTCAACGGCCGCATCTCGCCCGGCACCATCAATGTCGCGGCCGCCATCAACATCCTGATCATCGCCGTCATCGGCGGCATGCGGCACCCGATCGGGCCGTTCCTAGGCGCGCTGGTGGTGGTGCTGATGCAGACCTTCGCCATCGACCTGATCGGGGCGGAGCGCTTCAACACGCTGATCGGACTGTTCTTTCTCGTCATCGTCTTCGCCTCGCCGGATGGCCTGCTCGGCCTCTGGGGCCGCTTCAGGCCCCGCTCCGGCCAGGAGTCGCTCGGCCCGTCGCCCTGAGGGCGCGGAACATCGTCACGCAACGTCGGACACAACAGGGAGGAAAAACATGCACATCAACCGTCGACTGCTGCTCGCCCTCGCGGTCGCGAGCGGGCTCACCGCCCCGTCGCTCGCCCTCGCCCAGGACGACACCATCAAGGTCGGCCTGCTCGCCACCTTCGAGGGGCCGTTCACCGTCCTCGGCGAGGATAGCTTGCGCGGCGCCATGACGGCGCTCGAGGAGGCGGGCGGCACGGCCGCCGGCAAGAAGGTCGAGTTCG
>CAMDHY010000073.1 GCA_945898215.1 Pseudoxanthobacter soli DSM 19599
TCCGCCGAGGCCTCCGCCGCAGCGCCTTCGGCGCCCGCGGCTTCCTCGGCATTGGTCTCGTCCTCGGCCCGGCGGCGACCGCCGCGGCGACCACGCCGGCGCCGGCGCTTGTCCTCGCCGCCCTCACCGTCCGCCGTCGCGGGATCGACGGCCGCCGTGTCGCCGGCCGCAGACGCCTCGGACGATGCCGGCTCGGAGGCCACGGTGTCGGCACCGGTTTCGCCGCCCTCGGACGGAGCACCGGCGTCCACCGCCGGCTGGGCCCACGGCAAGTCCGAGCCGTGCTCCGAGCCCAGGCTGTCCGCTACCGTCGTGACGTCCGGCGCTGCGGTGTCGGCGGTCAACGCCGGCGTGTCGTCACCGTCGTCACCGTCGTCGGCATCGTCGCGATGATCGGAATTCGCGAAGCCACCCTGCGCCGAGCGCTCGCCATTGCCGTTGCCGTTGCCGTTCTCGCCGCCGCGCCGACGACGCCGGCGCCGCCGGCGGCGCGGCTGCTCGCCGTCCGCCGTCGCGGCACCAGACGCAGAGGCGCCGGACCTCGTCTGCTGCGACTGCTGAGGCGCCCGCTCGGGCCGGGCTGCGGTGACGGGCTCCTCGATCTCCTCCTCGTCGTCCTCGACCTCTTCGTCCTCTGGCTCGATCGAATCGACCTTGACGAAGCTGTCGGCCGGCCGGGGAGCCGCCTGAACCGGTCGCGTCGCGAGTTCGCCCTTCTCGATGGCGTGCAGTTGCGTGCCGAGGGTCTCGTCCGCCGCGATGGTGATCGTCACGCCGAAGCGGGCCTCGATGTCGGCGAGGTGGCGGCGCTTCTGGTTGAGGATGTAGAGGGTGACGGCGGTGCGGCAGCGGACGTTCAGGTTGTTGGCGGCGCTCTTCAGCAGCACGTCCTCGATGACGCGCAGCACGTGCAGGGCGACCGATTCGGTGGAGCGGACGACGCCGGTGCCGAAGCAGTGCGGGCAGACCTGGGTGGAGCTCTCGACGACGCCGGTGCGGATGCGCTGGCGCGACATCTCCATCAGGCCGAAGTGCGAGATGCGGCCGACCTGGATGCGCGCCCGGTCGGTCCGCAGCGCCTCCTTCAGACGCTTCTCGACGGCGCGGTTGTTGCGCTTCTCCTCCATGTCGATGAAGTCGATGACGATGAGGCCCGCGAGATCGCGCAGCCTGAGCTGGCGCGCCACCTCGTCAGCGGCCTCGAGGTTCGTCTGGAGGGCGGTGTCCTCGATGTTGTGCTCGCGGGTCGAGCGCCCGGAGTTGACGTCGACGGAGACCAGCGCCTCGGTCTGGTGGAGCACCAGGTAGCCGCCGGACTTCAGCGTCACCTGCGGCGAGAACATCGCATCGAGCTGCGCCTCGACGCCGAAGCGCGTGAAGATCGGCGACGGATCGCGGTAGGGCTGGACGTTCTTGGCATGGCTCGGCATGAGCATGCGCATGAAGTCCTTCGCCTCGCGGTAGCCGTCGTCACCCGCGACGATGACTTCGTCGATGTCCTTGTTGTAGAGATCGCGGATCGACCGCTTGATCAGACTACCTTCCTCGTAGACGAGCGTCGGAGCGACCGACTTCAGCGTCAGTTCGCGGACGCTCTCCCACAGACGCAGCAGGTACTCGAAGTCGCGCTTGACCTCGACCTTGGTCCGGTTGGCGCCGGCGGTGCGCAAGATGACGCCCATCCCCTCGGGCACTTCGAGGTCGGTGGCGATCTGCTTGAGGCGCTTGCGGTCGACGGCGGAGGTGATCTTGCGGCTGATGCCGCCGCCGCGCGCCGTGTTCGGCATCAGGACGGCATAACGGCCGGCGAGCGACAGGTAGGTGGTGAGCGCCGCGCCCTTGTTGCCGCGCTCTTCCTTGACGACCTGCACCAGCATCACCTGGCGGCGCTTGACCACTTCCTGGATCTTGTAGGAGCGGCGCATCCGCTGCGGGCGGCGCTCGGGCACCTCCTCGAGCGCGTCCTCCGCGCCGACGGATTCCACCGTCTCGCTCGTCTCCACCGTTTCCACCGTACCGCCGTCGTCGGCGGTGTCGGCCTCGGAGGTGCGCTCGGCGTGGGTGTCCTCGGCCGCAGGGGCGGTCTCGGCCGCCTCGTGGGCGTCATGGTGGTCGTCGGCGGCGGAGCGCTCGTCCTCGGCCTCCTGCTCGAGGAGCGCCTGACGGTCGGCGTACGGGATCTGGTAGTAGTCGGGGTGGATCTCGCTGAAGGCGAGGAAGCCGTGGCGGTTGCCGCCATATTCGACGAAGGCGGCCTGCAGCGACGGTTCGACCCGCGTTACCTTTGCCAGATAGATGTTGCCGCGGAGCGGCTTGCGGGTGGCGGACTCGAAATCGAACTCTTCGACGCGGCTGCCACGAACAACGACCACCCGGGTCTCCTCCGGGTGGGTTGCGTCGACGAGCATCTTGTTTGCCATGGGGGGAAGTCTCCACGGCCTCGGCCGCTGTGCACGCGTGTGAGCGTGCAGCCGCGCGGCGGGCCGGCTCTAGGGGCGATCCCGGGACGGGATCCAGGATGGTGTGGGGGCGGGGAGACCGGACGGGGCGCGCGCGCCGCCGACGCGAGCCGGCCAGCGAATGCCGGCGGCTCTGGTGCGTGGAGCGGGCTGAAGCGACGCGTCATTCGTCCGGTGCAAAGCGAGCGCGGGGCTCGTTCTCTCCCCAAGGGCGCCGGGCACCGAACCCGGTGCCACGGCAGCTATCGTTGTGGTGCAGGCGAACGGGTTCGCGGCGCACCGTCGGCGGTCCGACGGGATGATCGCTCCACCGACGACGGCAAGGGGCCATCGCTGGGAGCGCGGCCCGCTGGTCCGAGGTCCTCACCGGAACGGTCCGGTAGGGAGTGGCTGGTCCGGCGGTCATCCGCGGCGGAGAATGGGCGCGAGGAGCGGCCCGGAAGGGCGAGCCGATCGATCGATCGATCGGATTGCGGAGCCGGAGCCGCGTGTCGCGGATCGGTGCGCAGAGGTGGAGTGCATCCTACGCAACCAACTCTATTTACGAACAGGTGTTTCCATTGGCAAGCACGCTGCGAGGACGCAGCCCGATCGACCCGTCCCGCCGCGCGCGGTCAACCGGCGATTAACGCCGCTGCGCCTATCGGGTATGAACGAGCGACGGACAACGCTTCGACCGCCGACAGTGGACTGGAATGCTGCGCACCCTCGCACCCCTCGCCCTGGTGATTCTCGCCGCCACCGCCAGCGGTGCGGCCGTGGGACAGGACAACCGCCCGGTCGACGGGCCGGGGGGGATCGCCGTCGCGACCGCCGAGGCCGCCACGCCGCCCGCCGAGGCCGATCTCGTTGCGACGACGGCGCGCATCGCCGGCGACACCACGCGGACCCGCTTCGTCGTCGACCTCACGTCCGAGGTCGGGTTCGCGGTGTTCCCGCTCGCCGATCCACACCGGATCGTGATCGATCTTCCCCAACTGCGCTTCGCGCTCGCCCCGGAGGCGGGGCGGCAGGGCCGCGGCCTCGTCGCCTCGTGGCGCTACGGATTGCTGGCGGTGGGCAAATCGCGCGTCGTCATCGACCTCGCGCGCGCGGCCGCCGTCGACAAGGCCTTCGTGCTGCCGCCGGTGGACGCGCAGCCGGCGCGGCTGGTGATCGACCTCGTAGCGGTGGACGAGGCGGCGTTCGTCGCCGAAGCGGCGCGGGCACGCGACGCCCGGATGGGGCCGCAGGCGACCGACGGCGGCGCGGCCGCGGAGGCGATCCGCCAGGCGCGCGTGCGCCCGCTGATCGTCCTCGATGCCGGCCACGGCGGCATCGATACGGGGGCGGCCGGCCGCGAGGGTACCCTCGAGAAGCACATCACGCTGGACTTCGCGAGCCTGCTGAAACGCAAGCTCGAGGGCACCGGGCTCTTCGAGGTGCGGTTGACGCGCGACGACGACGTTTTCGTCGCCCTCGACAGCCGCATGGCGTTCGCGCGGGGGGTCGCCGCGGACCTCTTCGTCTCCATTCATGCGGACGCCGCGCCGCAGTCCTTCGTGCGCGGCGCGACCGTCTACACGGTCTCGGAGCGGGCGTCCGACGCCGACGCCGCGGCCGTTGCCGCCCAGGAGAACCGGTCCGACGTCATCGCCGGCGTCGATCTGGAGGAAACACCGGACGACGTCGCCGACATTCTGATCGACCTCGCCCGCCGCGAGACGAAAACGATGTCGCACCGGGCGGCCGAGGCGATGATCGCCGCCATGTCCGGTCACACGATGCTGAACTCCAACCCGCACCGCTATGCGGGCTTCCGGGTGCTGCGGGCACACGACGTGCCGTCGGTCCTCGTGGAACTCGGCTACATGACCAATCGCCACGATGAAGCCCTGATGCTGTCGGAGGAATGGCGCGACGGCACGGCGGAAGCCATGGTCCAGGCGATTCGCGGTTTCTTCGAACCCCGGCTGGCCAGGTCGGGTGCCGCTGTCGCCGTCACGGCGTCGCCGGTGGACGCCGGGGCGAGTGTGGCGGTGGGCAGCGGTGTTCCCACCGAAGGGCCGCCGCCCAAGGGCGCCCCGTCGGCCGGTGGACAGGGCGATCTCGCCGCGGCGCGGTGATCCCCGGGGTCCGGCGCCGATGCGGTGTGGGGTTGCCTCCGACGGAGGTGCGTCGTAACTGACGCGCGGGGCAACGGTTCGGTGAGGCGGCGGGCGGTCGGACTGCAGTGGCGGTCACGGCCGCCGCGGTCGTGTCGCCGCGATGACGTGGCCGGTTGCCCTCGCGGGGGCGTCCGGTCTGAAGCGGATTGGCCGCCGGCCTCGAAGCGCGAGTGGACGCGATGACGTTTCTTCTTCGCACGATCGGATACCTGTTCGGGATCGGATCGGTGTTCGCGCTGATCGGCGCCGCCGCCGTCGCCTGGTACGTGACGTCGATGGGCTCCGACCTGCCGGACTACACGGCCCTGCGCAAGTACGAGCCGCCGGTGATGACGCGCGTGCACGCCGCCGACGGCAGCCTCGTCGCCGAATATGCCGTGGAGCGGCGGCTGTTCCTGCCGATCCAGGCCGTGCCGGACCTCATCAAGCAGGCGTTCCTGTCCGCCGAGGACAAGAACTTCTATCAGCACAACGGCATCGATCCGTCGGGCATCATCCGCGCCATCGTCACCAACGTCCGCAACCGCGGCTCCGGACGCCGTCCGGTCGGCGCCTCGACGATCACCCAGCAGGTCGCCAAGAACTTCCTGCTGTCGAACGAAGCCACCGTTGATCGCAAGATCAAGGAAGCCATCCTGTCGATGCGGATGGAGGCGGCGTTCACGAAGGACAAGATCCTCGAGCTCTATCTCAACGACATCTATCTCGGCCTCGGCGCCTACGGCGTCGCGGCGGCCTCGCTCGTCTATTTCGACAAGTCGGTGCACGAACTGACGGTCGCCGAGGCGGCCTACCTGGCGGCGTTGCCGAAGGCGCCGAACAACTACCATCCGTTCCGCTTCCCCGACCGCGCCATCGAGCGGCGCAACTGGGTGGTCGACCGCATGGAGGAGGACGGCGTCATCGACAAGGCGACCGCCGACGCGGCGCGCGCCGAGCCGCTGCGCGTGACGCCGCGCCACACCGGCCCGCACCTCGTCGCGACGGACTATTTCGCCGAGGAAGTGCGCCGCCGTATCTACCAGCTCTACGGCGAGAAGGGCCTCTACGGCGGCGGCATGTCGGTGCGGGCGACGCTCGATCCGAAGCTGCAGGTGCTCGCCCGCCAGAAGCTAAACGCCGGCCTCATGAAGTTCGACGTCCAGCGCGGCTCGTGGCGCGGACCGGTGGAGCGCATCGATCTCGCCACCGGCGACTGGGGCATCCCGCTCTCTAAGGTGCCGCCGCTGATCGACGTGCCGGAATGGCGGCTGGCGGTGGTCCTGTCGGTTTCCGACCAGGATGCGTTGATCGGCCTGCGCCCGAACGTCGAGGTCTCCGGGGCGATCGCGAGCGAGCGCGACACCGGCCGGGTGACGCTATCGACGATGGCGTGGAAGCGGCGGATGATCTACCGCACGGACCCGCAGAAGCTTGTCGGTCGTCCCTCCGGCCGCGTGCCCCCGAGCCAGTTCACCTACGCCGGCATCAACAAGATGTCGCAGGCGCTGTCGCCCGGCGACGTCGTCTACGTCGAGCAGGTTCCCGCGGAGGGCGAGGACATCTGGCGTCTGCGCCAGGTGCCGAACATCTCCGGCGCCATGGTGGTGATGGACCCGCACACCGGTCGCGTGCAGGCGCTCGTCGGCGGCTTCTCCTACGGCGACAGCGAGTTCAACCGCGCGACCCAGGCGTGGCGGCAGCCCGGCTCCTCCTACAAGCCGTTCGTCTACGCCGCCGCGCTCGACAACGGCTATACGCCGGCGAGCGTCATCGTCGACGGCCCGATCTCCATTCCCGACGGCATGGGGCGCGTCTGGTCGCCGAAGAACTACGGCGGCAAGTACGGCGGACCGTCGACGCTGCGGCTTGGCATCGAGCGCTCGCGCAACCTCATGACGGTGCGGCTCGCCAAGGACATGGGCATGCCGCTCGTCGCCGAGTACTCGAAGCGCTTCGGCATCTACGACGACCTGCTGCCCTACCTGCCGATGGCGCTGGGCGCAGGCGAGACGACGGTGCTCCGCCTGACCTCGGCCTATGCGATCATCGCCAATGGCGGCAAGAAGATCGTGCCGACGCTGATCGACCGCATCCAGGACCGCTACGGCAACACCATCTACAAGCACGACGCCCGCATCTGCGAGGGCTGCGTCGCCGAGACTTGGGCCCAGCAGGCCGAGCCGACCCTGATCGACGAATCCGACCAGGTCCTCGACCCGATGAGCGCCTACCAGATCACCTCGATGATGGAGGGCGTCGTCCAGCGCGGCACCGCCACCGTCGTCAAGCAGGTCGGCAAGCCGATCGCCGGCAAGACCGGCACGACGAACGAGGAGAAGGACGCCTGGTTCGTCGGCTTCACGCCCGATCTCGTCGTCGGCGTGTTCATCGGCTACGACCAGCCGCAGCCGATGGGCAAGGGTTCCACCGGCGGCGTGCTGGCCGCACCGATCTTCACGGAGTTCATGAAGGAGGCGCTGGCCGACAAGCCGTCCGTCGCTTTCCGCATTCCCGAGGGCATCAAGCTCGTGCCGATCGACCGTACCTCCGGACAGCGCACGTCCGGCAGCGGCAGCAACGTCGTCATCGAGGCGTTCAAGCCCGGCACGGCGCCCGGCGAGGGGGTGTCGATCGTCAGCGACTTCTCCTACACGGGCGAGGGCGGCGGCGGCGAGAGCCGGCGCGTCTCGCCCGAGGCGGAGCGCGCCGTTTACTCCGGCACCGGCGGCCTCTACTGAGCACCGTTATCCGCATCGGCCGCGGGCGCTCCGGCGCCGGCGGCCGCGGCGGTGCGTCTCGCCCGCCGTCCAACCACCCTTAGATCGCAAGAAGGTTCTTCATGCGCGCAGAGATCGAGTCGATCGTCGACGAGATCCAGCAGGCGATCAGCCTGCTGAGGAGGCATCTTTGACTGGGATCGCGCCAAGATCCGCCTCGCGGAACTGAACGCCGCCGCCGAATCGCCGACGCTCTGGGAAGACCCGGAGCGCGCCCAGAAGCTGATGACGGAGCGCCAGCGGCTCGACCGCCAGATCGGCGCCGTCGAGCAGCTCGAGCGCGAGACGCGCGACGCGGTCGATCTCATCGCGATGGGCGAGGAGGAGGGTGAGGCTTCGGTCGTCACCGATGCCGAGAACATCCTGCGGCAGCTGCGCGCCGACCTCGCCAAACGCCAGGTCGATGCGCTGCTGTCCGGCGAGGCCGACGGCAACGACAGCTTCCTCGAGGTGCACGCCGGTGCGGGTGGCACCGAGAGCCAGGACTGGGCCCTCATGCTGCTGCGCATGTACACGCGCTGGGCGGAGCAGCACGGCCTTTCCGTCGAACTCATCGAAGAGAATTCCGGCGAGCAGGCCGGCGTGAAGTCCGCGACGATCCAGGTCAAGGGCGAGGCGGCCTATGGCTGGCTGAAGACCGAATCGGGCGTGCATCGCCTGGTGCGGATCTCGCCGTTCGACGCCAATGCCCGCCGGCAGACGAGTTTCGCCAGCGTCTGGGTCTATCCGGTGGTCGACGACACGATCGAGATCGAGGTGAACGAGAGCGACTGCCGCATCGACACCTACCGCGCCTCGGGCTCGGGCGGCCAGCACATCAACACCACCGATTCGGCCGTGCGCATCACCCATCTGCCGACCGGCATCGCGGTCGCCTGCCAGAACGAGCGGTCACAGCACAAGAACCGCGCGACCGCCTGGAAGATGCTGCGCGCCCGCCTCTACGAACTCGAGCTGAAGAAGCGCGAGGAGGCGGCGATGGCGACCGAGGCCACCAAGTCCGACATCGGCTGGGGCCACCAGATCCGCTCCTACGTGCTGCAGCCCTATCAGATGGTGAAGGACCTGCGCACAGGCGTGGAGACCAGCAACACCCAGGCGGTGCTGAACGGCGACCTCGACGCCTTCATGGAGGCGGCGCTCGCCCAGCGCGTCAGCGGCGAGACCAAGGCGATCGCGGACGTCGATTGAGAACGCCCGGACGCCCGCTCGCCTCGGCGGCCGCGGCGATTGTGGTCACCACGGTCACGATTGCCGCGGCCGCCGGATCGCCGCGCGACGCCGTCGTGCCCGCCGTCGGTGAGACGGTCGATGCGACGGTCCCGCCGTGGTCGTCGATCGGGCGCGTCAACAACAGCGTCGGCGGCAGCTGCACCGGCGTGCTGGTGGCGCCCGACCGCGTCCTGACGGCCGCCCACTGTGTCTTCAACGAGCGCACCGGGGTGTTCCTGCGCGCCGAGGCGATCCACGTGCTGCTCGGCTTCGCGCGCGGCGACTATCTCTTCCATGGCCGTGCCGCCTCGTACCGTGTCGCCGAGGGCTACAGGCCGGGGGCGGGGACGATCGGCACCGACACTGCCGTCCTCACGCTGGCGGACCCGGCGCCGCCCGAAATCGTGCCGCTGCGGCTCGCGCGCGACAGCGCGGAGACCGGGGACCGCCTGGTGGCGGTCGGGTACGGGCGGGGCCGACCGTTCGTCCCGACTGTCTTGGCGAACTGCGTCGTCACCGGGCATCTGCCGGAGGATCCCGCCGTGCTCGCCACCGACTGCGTCGCCCCCGACGGATACTCGGGCGGCCCGCTGCTCGCCGCCGACGATCCCGGCCTGGTGCTCGGCTTGCAGGTCGCCCGCCAGCGTCACGCGGGCACGCTGCGCACGCTGGCGGTGGATGCCGCAACGATCGACATCGAGGCGGCGCCGGCGCCCCGCCCCTGACCCTCAGGTGCGGATCGTCTCGAGCGGCCGGTAGAAGCCCGGCGTCAGGCCGGCTTCGGACCGCGCGCGGTCGTTGAACGGCGGCTTCAGGGGGCTGCGGAAATGACGGCGCACGAGCGCGTGGAAGCGCGGCTCCGGCGCGGTGCGCTCACGGTCGCAGAGGAAGCGGAACCACTTCGCCCCGACGGCGACATGGCCCTTCTCGTCCTCGTAGATGGTCTTCAGGATATCGGCCGTCGGCGCGTCGCCGTCGGCCAGCGCCTTGGCGATCAGCGAGGGGGTGACGTCGAGGCCCCGCGCCTCCAGTACCAGCGGCACGATCGCGAGCCGCGCGGCCAGAGAGTGACCCGTCTCCGCGGCCGCCTGCCAGAAGCCGTCGTGGGCCGGCAGGTCGCCGTAGGCGGCGCCGAGATCGGCGAGCCGGGCGGCGAGCAGGCGAAAATGGCCAGCCTCCTCCTCGCCCACGCGCACCCAGTCGTCATAGAACGACCGCGGCATGCCGGCGTCGGCGAACCGGCCGACGATGTCCCAGGCGAGGTCGATCGCATTCAGCTCGATGTGGGCGATGGCGTGCAGGTAGGCGACACGGCCGCTCGCCGAGCCGGACCGCTTCGGCATGTCGCGTGGTGCCAGAAGCAGGGGCCGCGGCGGCCGTCCGGGACGGTCGGGAACGGCGGGATCGAGCGTCGGGCGGACGAGCGAGAGACGGCGGGCGCGCCACAGACCGGCCGCCTCGGTCGCCTTCGCCACCTTGCCGGCGGGATCGACGTTGGCGACGATCGCCCGCGCCGCCGCGGAGAGCGAGGGCGGCGGCGCGGCGGTCAAGCCTTCGCCAGCGCCTTGACGGCGGCCAGCACCTCTTCGGCGTGGCCGGGAACCTTCACCTTCGCCCACACCCGGGCAACCGCGCCGGACGCGTCGATGAGCACGGTGGTGCGTTCGACGCCCATGTACTTGCGGCCGTACATCGACTTCTCCGCCCACACGCCGTAACGCTCGAGCGCCTCCTTGCCCTCGTCGGCGGCGAGCACGACGCCCAGTTCGTGCTTGGCGCGGAACTTCTTGTGGCTGGCGACCGAATCCGGGGAAATGCCGACGACCACGGCTCCGGCGGCCTTGAAATCACCGCCGAGCTGCGTGAAGTCGACCGCCTCGCGGGTGCAGCCGGACGTGTCGTCCTTGGGGTAGAAGTAGACCACGACCGGACTACCTCTATGATCGGTCAATCGGAATGTGCCGCCGTCGTCGGTCGGCAACGAGAAATCGGGAGCGGCCGTGCCTTCCACGATGGCGGTCATGCGGGGGTCCTTGGCTTCGGAGGGGGTGGTTGAACCACTCCCGATGCCGATACGCAAGGCGACGGGCGACGGATTTCCGCGGGCGCGATGAGGTCGAAGCGACCCCAGGACGAGACGCGCAGCGCGGCGGCCGAGCATCCAGTCCCCGCGGCGCCGACCCCCGGCCGGAGGCGCCGGCGTCACGGCCGTCGAATCGCCTGGTCGTGTGCGATCATCGCCGGCCTCGGCATCGTCGCCGTCGCCGGGATCGCCGTGCGCCTGATGATGGCGCCGATCGGCATCGCGATGGCGGCGCGAGAGGCGCAGACGATCCTGCAGACCCTCGTGGGGGCGGAGGGCACGGCCACCGTCGGGACGGCGTCGCTGTCCTGGCGCGATACCATGGGAATCGTGCTGGAACTTGACGGGATCCGCCTGCAGGGCCCGACGGGGACCGCGGAGGTTCCCTCGATCATCATCGACATCGATGCCGACGCGCTCGTGATCAGCCGCAGCGTGCGCGTGCACGCCCTTATCATCGAGCGACCCTCCGTCGAACTCGCGCCCCTGCAGCCGGGAGAGTTCGGGCAGCCCGAGCCGATCGAACTGCTCGAGAACATTGACGAGCGCCTCGGGCGCATCTCGCTCGTGGCCGAGCAGAACGGTGTCGAGCTGATCGAGGTCCGGGATGGGCGGGTTCGCCTCGACCGTCCGGACCCGCTGCCGCCCCTCGAACTCGCCGACGTGTCATTCCGCGCCGAGGCGACCGCCGGCGGGATGGTCGAGGTCAGGGCCGAGGCGGAGGTCGGGACCGGCCGGTGGACGGGGGCGATCTCGCGCACCGTCACGCCTGGCGGCGCCAGCTTCGCGGCGTCGATCGATGGCATCGGGATGGCCGAGGTGCTCGGCACCAAGCTCGTGTCCGACGACCTCCTCATCGGTGCGAGCATCGGCGCGCAGTTCGGCACCAACGGGCGCGCGACGGGCGCGTCACTGACCGTCGATGTCGGTCCGGGTCAGATCGCCGTCCGCAACGCGCCCTCGGTGGACCTGGCGAGGGCGCAGGCCAACATCGTCTGGCGGCCCGAATCGAACGACTTCGCCGTGAACCCGTCGCCCCTCGAATTCGATGGCTGGCAGCTCCTCATCGCCGGAACGCTGACGGCGGCTTCGGCGACCGATCCGTTGTGGCGCTTCCAGTTGACGTTGCCGCGCGCCATCCTCGCGCCGCCCGACGTCCCCGGTGCGCCGGTCGAAATGGAATCGGCCGTAGCCGACGGCAGCTTCGATCCCCGCACCGTTGTCATCAACCTCGACCGCGTCGAGGCGAAAGCCGCCACGGGCAGCGGGGCGGGATCGGGACGCATCGTGCTCGGCCCCGGCGGACCCAAGGTAAGGCTCCTCGCGCAGGTCACGTCTCCGACCGACTTCGGGACCTTCATCCGCGTCTGGCCACGCCCGATCGTGCCGCCGGCGCGTTTGTGGATGATCCAGAACGTGCTCGGTGGGCGCCTCGTCAGCGGCAACATCGACATCGACCTCGGTCCGCTCGACCTCGATCCGGATCCGATGACCAGCGAACCAGGCTTCCCGCCGGCAGACGTTCGTTTCGGCTTCGAAGACGGGTCGTTGCGGATGCTCGGGTCGTTGCCGCCGCTGACCGCCGCCACGGGTCAGGGCCACATCCTTGGACCGACGCTGGCGGTGGACATCACGCGCGGCACCCTCGCGGCCGCGGTTGGCGGCGACGTGACGGTTGCCCCAGCGAAGGTGACGGTCGCCGAACTGCGCATCCAGCCGCTGGTGACCACCACGGCCGCGACACTCGCCGGCTCAGCTGCCGCACTCGCCTCACTGGCCAATTCCGAGCCGATGCAGGCGATGGCGGCGTTGAAGATCGACCCGGCGGCGCTGTCGGGCGAGGCGACGGCGTCGCTCTCGGTGCATGGGCCGATGGACGCACGGCTCGACATGGACCGGCTGACCTGGACGCTGAATGCGACGCTGCGCGACGTCGCGTCCTCAGCACCGATCGACGGCCACCGCATTTCCGATGCCGACCTCACGATCGTCGCCGACAAGGCGACGATGTCCGCCAAGGGTACGGCGGTGATCGACGGCATCCGGGCGAACATCGACGTGGTGCAGCCATCGGGAGGCGGCGCCGCCAAGCGCGGCGTGACATTCACGCTGTCGGAGAAAGAGTTGAAGGCGCAGGCGCCTGGGCTCGACGGTTTCCTGCAGGGGGCGATCTCCGTCCAAGTCGCCGACGCCGGCCCCGACGGGCAGTCGATCGCCGTCGATCTCACCAAGGCGAGCCTGACGATCCCGGGCGTGGGTTGGACGAAGGGCGTCGGCGTCGCCGCCGAGGCGACGTTCCGGATGACCGGCCGTGACGGTGCCAAGGAGATCCGCGATCTGATCTTTCAGTCGGAAGGCGCCCGTGTTGCCGGTTCGCTGACGCTGGATGCGAAGGGCGGCCTGACGACAGCCTCCTTCGGCACGTTCTCGCTGCGGCCAGGCGATAGCGCCGCGGTGGACGTCAAGCGCGAGAAGGGCGGAGCCTATGCGATCTCCGTTCGCGGGGCGCGCCTCGACGGACGCGGTCTGATCAAGCAGATGTCGGGCGGTAGCAAGGGCGGCAAGGACCAGCCGACGATGCCGATCGACGTCGACGCGCAGCTCCAACGGCTGATCGGCTACAACGGCGTCAGCATCGAGGGGCTGCGGGCCAAGGCGCGTGTGCAGGGGAGCGGCCCGCGCTCGGTCGATGTCTCCGGGCGCATCGGCGGCGCCGACCTGCAGATCGCGCTCAAGCCCGACGGAGATGCGCGGACGCTGTCGGTGACCGCCGGTGACGCTGGAGGACTGCTGCGCTTCCTCGACTTCTACGGCACGATGCGGGGCGGGCGCGGAACGGTGGAGGCACGGATCGCCGAAGGTGGCTCCAAGGGCCGGGCGTCCATCCGCGAGTTCCAGATCGTCGAGGATCCGAAGCTCGCCCGTCTGATCGAGACGGCTGCCAAGAACCAGGGCAGCCGCAGCGGCCGCTCCGGGGCATCTCAGGCGAAGATCCCGGCGTCCGCCACCAGTTTCGACCGCCTGACGCTGGATTTCCGTCTGAACGACGGCGTGCTGACGATCGAGGACGCCGTGCTGCGGGGGGCGGGCTCTGGCGGCACCGCCACCGGCACGGTCCGGCTCGACACCGGCCGCATCTCGATCTCAGGGACCTACATCCCGATCTTCGCCATCAACAACCTGTTCGGGCGCATCCCCGTCCTCGGCGAGATCCTCGGCGGTGGCCGGGACGGCGGCCTGTTTGGTATCACCTTCAAGCTCGACGGGCCGATCGCCGATCCGGCCCTGTCGTTCAACCCGATCTCCACGATCACACCCGGCATCTTCCGGCGCATCTTCGAGTATCAGTGATCCGAGACCAGCGCGCCGCCGGCAATCAAGTGGGCTGCGCCTTGCGGCCGCCGCGGGCGATGTGCTCGCGGGCCTCGGCATCGAGGAGACGTTCTGCCAGCGCGGCCGCGCGTAGCGCGAGTTCGCCAGCGCCGGTGTGCAGGGGGCGGGAGTTCTTCACGGCGGCGACGTTGTTCTGCATATCCTCCGCTGTCCAGCCGCGTGAATGCGCCACATAGGGAAACTGCGGAAAGTGGAAGCCGAGCTCGGCGAAGAAGCCGAGCATCTGGCCGGCGACGCCCTGGACGTTGTCCTGCCCGCCGACGATGATGAAGGCGGCGACTTTGTTGCGGATCAGCACGCGGTTGCGGATCGTCACCTGGTTCTGGATGGTGTTGAGGCGCTCGGCCATGCGGAAATAGAGCGAGCTCGCCTGGCCCCAGCGGATCGGCGTGGCGACAACGACAGCGTCGCACCAGTGCACCAGCGCCTCGTAGACGGGCGTCAGCCCGTCGTCGGGATTCATCTGAGTGACCGAGCACGGCCAGGTGCAGGCGTGCGCCGCCTTCGAGTAGTAGCCCTTGCAGGCCTCGAACGTCAGGTCGTTCAGGCGGATCAGCTGCGTCTCGCAGCCGTCCGCTTCGGCTGCCGCCAGCGCCGAGGCGAGGAGGTCGTCGGAGCCGGAATAGCGTGGCGCGCCACTGTCCATCGCAGTGGTGGAGAGGCCGAGCACGCGGATCGGTCCGGGGGCACGCACCACCGGCCGCTCGAGCGGGTGCGGCTCGTGCGGCGACTTTGTGCGCGGCGTGCCGGCCGCGACGTCGACGAGCACGCGCCCCGCTTCGACGCGCACCGGATAGGCCGGGACCTGGTCCGCCTCGAACCCCGGCTCGCCGCGGCCCGTGATGCGGTGGAACTTTCACTGGTGCCAGGGGCAGACGACGTAGTCGCCGTCGAGCGTTCCCTCGCCGAGCGGTCCGCCGACGTGGTTGCAGGCGTTGGAGACGGCGCCGAAGACGCCGTCGCGGCAGGAGACGGCGAGCCTGGTGGTGGCGGCCTTCACCGCCGACAGCGGCCTCGCCGCGAGTTCTTCCGCGCTGCCGATGTCGGTCCAGTTTTCCACGGCCATCTCTCTCCCCCACTTTTCCTGTTGGTGCCGTCGTCCGGCGTTCGCCGGCAGCCGCGCAGGTCCGCGTATCCTGGCCGCGCGCCCGGGGGACGGTCAATGCACGCCGGGGTCATGACGCACGGGTGAGGGTTCTGGGCCTTGAACCGTACTGCTAATAGAGATAAACATATCTTTATATGGATTGGAGCTTGGACTTGACGAAGGATGCGCCGCTCGCCCTCGACCCCCTGGTCGCCTGCCTTAAGGCGGCGGGTGAGCCGTCGCGCCTGCGCATCCTCGCCTTGCTGGCGGCGAGCGATCTCACCGTCAAGGATCTGACGGCGATCCTCGGCCAGAGCCAGCCGCGCATTTCGCGCCATCTGAAGCTCCTCGTCGAGGCCGGTGTGGTGCGCCGCTATCCCGAAGGCGCGTGGGCCTACTACCGCCTCGCCGAGGACGATGCCGCCGGCGCGCTCGGCGCCGCGCTCGTCCGGCGGCTCGATACCGTCGATGGCGTGCTGAGCCGCGACCGGCAGCGCCTCGAGGCGGTGAAGCGCGCCCACGCCGAGACCGCGGCCTCCTATTTCGCCGCCAACGCTGCCTCCTGGGACCGCCTGCGCTCGCTGCACGTGCCGGAGGAGGCCGTCGAGGCGGCCATCCGCAGGGCTGTCGGCACACGGCCGTTCAGCGGCTTCCTCGACCTCGGCACGGGCACCGGGCGGATGCTCGAACTCTTCGCCGATCTCTATGATCGCGGCGTCGGCATCGACGCGAGCCAGCCGATGCTCGCCGTCGCCCGCGCCAATCTCGACCAGAAGGGGGTGGCGAACGTCCAGGTGCGCCATGGCGACGTCTATGCCCTCTCGGTTCCGCACGGCAGCTTCGACGTCGTCGCCATCCACCAGGTGCTGCACTTCCTCGACGACCCGGCGCGCGCGGTGGCGGAGGCGGCGCGGGCCGTCCGTCCGGGTGGGCGGCTGCTCGTCGTCGACTTCGCCCCCCACGATCTCGAGTTCCTGCGCGCCGAGCACGCCCATCGCCGTCTCGGCTTCTCGCACGAACAGGTGGCGGGGTGGCTGCGCGCCGCAGGCCTCGACGTCGAGCGGATCGAGGATCTCGCGCCGCCGGCGGGCTCCGAGGGACAACTCACCGTGACACTTTGGCTCGCCCGCGACCCGCGCTTCGAGGTCGCCGGCGACAAGACCAGACGCCTGGAGACGACGGCATGATGACCCCCGTACCCCGCCTCAGCCGCGCCGGCGGCGAAGCGCCGTTCCGCGTCTCGTTCGAGTTCTTTCCGCCCACCTCCGAGGACATGGAGCGGCGGCTGTGGGAGTCGATTGCGCGCCTCGCCCCGCTGTCGCCGAGCTTCGTGTCCGTGACCTACGGGGCGGGCGGCTCGACGCGCGAGCGCACGCACGCCACCGTCGAGCGGCTGATCCGCGAGACGCCGCTGAAGCCGGCGGCGCACCTCACGTGCGTGGCGGCGAGCCGCGACGAGGTCGATGCCGTGGTGCGGTCCTACTGGGCCGCGGGCGTGCGCCACATCGTGGCGCTGCGCGGCGATCCGCCGGAAGGCGTCGGCAGCCGCTACACGCCGCACCCCGACGGCTACGCCTTCTCCGACGAACTCGTCGCCGGCGTGCGCCGCATCGCCGACTTCGAGGTCTCGGTCTCGGCCTATCCGGAGCGCCACCCCGAAAGCCCCGACTGGGCGACCGAGATCGACGCGCTGAAGCGCAAGGTGGACGCCGGCGCGACGCGGGCGATCACCCAGTTCTTCTTCGACAACGACCTCTACGACGCCTATGTCGACCGCGCCCGCGCCGCCGGCATCGACATCCCGATCGTCGCCGGCGTCATGCCGGTGCTGAGCCTCGCCCAGGTCACCCGCTTCGCCGAGCGCTGCGGCGCGACGGTGCCGGACTGGGTGCGCCGCCGCTTTGAAGGCCTGGAGGCCGATGCGGCGACGCGGCAGCTCGTGTCCGCCGCCGTCGCGGCCGAGCAGGTGATGGACCTCGTCGACCGCGGCGTCACCGATTTCCACTTCTACACGCTGAACCGCGCCGACCTCGTCTACGCCATCTGCCATCTGCTCGGCCTCCGGCCGGACAGCATGGCAGCGGCGGCCTGAGGCGGAGGAGACGACGATGACGCATCCCCGTGCTGCCGCCGCGTTACGCGCGACCGCAACGCTGAACGAGATCGCCGCCCGCCGCATCCTCGTGATCGACGGCGCGATGGGCACGATGCTGCAGCGCTACAAGTTCTCGGAAGCCGACTTCCGCGGTGCCCGCTTCGCCGATTGGCCGAGCGACGTGAAGGGCAACAACGACCTTCTGAGCCTGACGCAGCCGGATGCCATTCGCGCCGTCCACACCGCCTATTTCGAGGCCGGCGCGGACGTCGTCGAGACGAACACCTTCTCCTCGACGACAATCGCCATGGCCGACTACGGCATGGAAGTGCTGGCATACGAGTTGAACTTCGAAGGGGCGAGGCTCGCCCGCGAGGTGGCGGACGCGGTCACCGCGCGCGACCCGTCGCGTCCGCGCTTCGTCGCCGGCGCCATTGGGCCGACCAACCGCACGGCGTCGATCTCGCCGGACGTCAACAACCCCGGTTTCCGCGCCGTCTCCTTCGACGACCTGCGCGTCGCCTATGGCGAGGCGGCGCGGGGCCTCGTCGACGGCGGCGCCGATCTCATCCTCGTCGAGACCGTCTTCGACACGCTGAACGCCAAGGCGGCGCTGTTCGCCGTCGAGGAGGTGTTCGAGGCCGTCGGCTTCCGGTTGCCGGTGATGGTGTCGGGCACCATCACCGACCTGTCGGGCCGCACCCTGTCGGGACAGACGCCGACGGCGTTCTGGTACTCGGTGCGGCACGGCCGGCCGTTCTCGATCGGGCTCAACTGCGCGCTCGGCGCGAAGGAGATGCGCGCCCACATCGCCGAAATCGCCCGCGGAGCCGACACCCTCGTCTGCGCCTACCCGAACGCGGGCCTGCCGAACGAGTTCGGCGAATATGACGAGAGCCCGGCGGCGACGGCGGCGCTCATCGGCGAGTTCGCCGACGCCGGGCTCGTCAACATCGTCGGCGGCTGCTGCGGCACGACGCCCGACCACATCGCGGCGATCGCCGCGGCAGTTCAGGGCAAGCCGCCGCGGCTAGTCCCGAAGGGCGACCACCGCCTCCGCCTTGCCGGCCTCGAGCCGTTCGCGGCGTGAGCGCTCGCGCGTTCCGCCTCCCCAAGACCCCGTCTGATCTCAAAGGCTCGCCGGAATGACCCGCACGGCCACGTTCATCAATATCGGCGAGCGCACCAACGTCACAGGCTCGGCGCGGTTCCGCAAGCTGATCAAGGAGGGTGACTACGGCACCGCTCTCGAGGTGGCGCGCGAGCAGGTCGAGAACGGCGCCCAGATCATCGACGTCAACATGGACGAGGGCCTGCTCGATTCCGAGCGGGCGATGGTGACCTTCCTCAACCTCGTCGCCGCGGAGCCAGACATCGCCCGCGTGCCGGTGATGGTCGATTCGTCGAAGTGGTCGGTGATCGAGGCGGGGCTGAAGTGCCTGCAGGGCAAGGGCATCGCTAACTCGATCTCGATGAAGGAGGGCGAGGAGGCCTTCCGCGAGGCGGCGCGGCGCGTGCTGCGCTACGGCGCCGCCGTCGTCGTCATGGCCTTCGACGAGAAGGGGCAGGCCGACACCTACCAACGCAAGATCGAGATCTGCCGGCGCTCGTACGACATCCTCGTAAACGAAGTCGGCTTCCCGCCCGAGGACATCATCTTCGACCCGAACATCTTCGCGGTGGCGACGGGCATCGAGGAGCACGACAACTACGGCGTCGACTTCATCGAGGCGACGCGGTGGATCCGCGAGAACCTGCCCGGCGCCCACGTCTCCGGCGGCGTCTCCAACCTGTCGTTCTCGTTCCGGGGCAACGAGCCGGTGCGCGCGGCGATGCACTCGGTGTTCCTCTACCATGCGATTGCCGCCGGCATGGACATGGGCATCGTCAATGCCGGCCAGCTGACCGTCTACGACGACATCGACCCGGAATTGCGCGAGCTCTGCGAGGACGTCGTCCTCAATCGCCGCAAGGACTCGACCGAGCGGCTCGTCGAGGCGGCGGCGCGCTTCAAGGGCGACGGCGTCCAGAAGAAGGAGGTCGATGCGGCCTGGCGCTCGTGGCCGGTGGCGAAGCGCCTCGAGCATGCGCTGGTCTCCGGCATCACCGAGTTCATCGAGGTCGACACGGAGGAGGCGCGCCAGACCGTCGAGCGCCCGCTGCACGTCATCGAGGGGCCGCTGATGGCCGGGATGAACGTCGTCGGCGACCTGTTCGGCGCCGGCAAGATGTTCCTGCCGCAGGTGGTCAAGTCGGCCCGCGTGATGAAGCAGGCGGTCGCCTACCTGATGCCGTTCATGGAGGAGGAGAAGCGCCTCTCCGGCCTCGACCAGCGCTCCGCCACCGGCAAGGTGCTGCTCGCCACCGTCAAGGGCGACGTCCACGACATCGGCAAGAATATCGTCGGCGTCGTCCTCCAGTGCAACAATTTCGAGGTGATCGACCTCGGCGTGATGGTGTCGTCGACCCGCATCCTCGAGACGGCGCGCAACGAAAACGTCGATATCATCGGCCTGTCCGGACTGATCACGCCCTCGCTCGACGAGATGTGCCACGTCGCGGCCGAGATGGAGCGCGAGGGCTTCGACATGCCGCTTCTCATCGGCGGCGCCACGACGAGCCGCATCCACACGGCGGTCAAGATCCATCCGAACTACCAGCGCGGCCAGTCGGTCTACGTCACCGACGCGAGCCGCGCCGTCGGCGTCGTCTCGCGGCTGATGTCGGACCGGACTGCCTTCTTCGACGAGGTGAAGGCCGAATACGCCACGATCGCCGAGGTGCACGCCCGCGGCCAGGCCGATCGGCGCCGGCTGTCGCTGGAGGACGCGCGGGCGAAGCGGGTCAGGCTCGCGGCCACGCCGTCGATGGTTCGGCCGAGCTTCCTCGGCACACGCGTCATCGACGACTGGCGGCTCGCCGACCTCGTCGACTTCATCGACTGGACGCCGTTCTTCTCCGCCTGGGAGATCAAGGGCACGTACCCGCTGCTGTTCGAAGACCCGAAGGTCGGCGAGGCGGCGCGGGCTCTCTACGCCGACGCCCGGGCGATGCTGACGCAGATGGTCGCCGAGGACTGGCTCACCCCGCGCGCCGTCGTCGGCTTCTGGCCGGCGGCCTCCGACGGCGACGACATCGTCCTCTATGCGGACGAGGCGCGGCGGGAGCGGCTCGCGACGCTGCACATGCTGCGCCAGCAGATGGCGCGGGCGAGCGATCGCGGCAACGCAGCGCTCTCGGATTTCGTCGCCCCGGTTTCCGCCGGCGTCGCCGACTATGTTGGCGGCTTCGCCGTCTCGACCGGCTTCGGTGAGGACGCGGTGGCCGAGCGGTTCGCGCGCGCCAACGACGACTATTCGAAGATCCTGTCGCAATCCCTGGCGGATCGGCTCGCCGAAGCCTTCGCCGAGGCCCTGCACGCCAAGGTGCGGCGCGAACTCTGGGGCTACGCGCCGAACGAGACGCTGGGCACTGCCGAGATGATCGCCGAGGCCTACCAGGGGATCCGGCCCGCCCCCGGCTATCCGGCGCAGCCCGACCATACCGAGAAGCGGACGCTGTTCCGCCTTCTCGACGCGGAGAACGCCATCGGCATCCGCCTCACCGAGAGTTGCGCGATGTGGCCGGCCTCGTCCGTCTCCGGGCTGTACTTCGCTCGCCCCGAGAGCCACTATTTTGGTGTCGGCAAGATCGAGCGGGACCAGATCGAGGACTACGCCGCCCGCAAGGGGTGGCCGGTGGAAGAGGCGGAGCGCTGGCTCGCGCCGATCCTCGCCTACGATCCGCTGCGGATGAGGCAGGCCGCCGAGTAGCCTCTTTACGCTTTTTTGCATGGGGTTTATGTTCCAGCGCATGAAAGTGCGGTGGGATGACTTCGAGACGGTCCTGGAGGTCTGGCGCACGGGCACGCAGGAGCGGGCCGCCGCCGTGCTGGGGCTCGATCAGGCGACGATCTCGCGGCGCATCGCTCGCCTCGAGCAGGCGGCCGACATCAAGCTGTTCATGCGACGTGGCGGCCGTCTCGTGCCGACCCCTGCCGGTGAGGTGTTCGTCAGCCGGCTGGCGCAGGTCGACGAGGCGGTGGCGGCTGCCCGCGTGGCGCTCGCCGCGGCCAACGCCATCGCGGAGACCACCGTCCGCATTGCGGCGACGCCGCTCCTGATCGACCATGTGCTCGCGCCGGCGCTGGGCGCCCTGCCGCGTCGCTACCCGGGCCTCAAGGTGGATCTCGCACCGCGGTCGGCGGGAGCCCTGCTCGCCGTCGACTGCGACCTCGCCGTGCGCGAATCGCGCCCGGAGGACGATGGGCTGGTTTTGCGGCGGGCAGCCGTCATGCCGTTTCGCGTCTATGCCCCCGCCGCAAGGCCGGACTGCGAGGAGTGGATCGGCATGCTCCCGCGCGACGAGGCGACGCCGCAGGTGCGCTGGATCACCGAGAACGTCCCGCGGGCCAAGGTGACCGCACGTGTCGCCGAATGGTCGACGGCGCTGGTGGCCGTGACAAAGGGGGTGGGGCGGGCGCCGCTGCCCGTGTTCGTGGCGCGCCGAGAGCCGGCTGTCCTGCCGGTCTCGGACGTGGTGTTCTCACATCAGATCTGGATCGCCCTGCCAGCCGAGACGCCCCCGTCGCCCCCGATCACGGCGGCCCAGCGTTGGGTCGACGAGGCCCTGTCGGCCGCCCACCTCAGCGAGGCGTGACGACCGGACCCGCAGCAAGACTTTGCCCGCGGCCAGACCGGAAACCGCCCCACGAAGGCTTTCCGCCGGCCCATGGGCCGGCCGGCGACCCGTTCGCGGACGGGCAAACGCACAGAAACAGGGAACTCTCTCGCCGCAGGGGCGAGGTGCGCACCGACGCGGCCGCAGCCAGCGTCAGAACAGGCCGACGGCAATCGCCCCGATGAAGACGAACGCCGCGGTGACCAGGAACACGTTGAGGCTCTTGCCGATAGTCATCGTCGCCTCCTGCTGGTGCCCAACCTAACGAAAAGGTAACCCTGTTCGCCGTCCGTGGGAACCGACCAAACGTTGTGCGCCGCACAATTCGAGAAGCTTTAGAATGACGATAGAGGAAGTCGTCTTAGTCGCGCAATGGCCGATGCGGGCCGGATTCCGGGCGACCGGGGAAAATCCGACCGTGAGGGCGGGGAGGTCGGGAACGATGTTCTCCGAACG
>CAMDHY010000074.1 GCA_945898215.1 Pseudoxanthobacter soli DSM 19599
CTGGCTGTCGGCTGAAGAGAACTTCAACGGCTACTTCTGGGGCGCCGTGCCCGAGGGCAGCCCGGAGGCGGCCAACTACAAGCGTCTCGGCGTGCCGTCGAACTGGTACAACTGGGGCATGTATCACGACCGCTTCGACGTCGTGAAGGAGCCGAACGAGGCGAACCGCTTCGGCTGGATCGTCGAGATCGACTCGCTCGACCCGACCGCCACCCCGAAGAAGCGCACGGCGCTCGGCCGCTTCAAGCACGAGGGCGCCTCGGTGGTCGTCAACTCCGACGGCCGCGTCGTCCTCTACACCGGCGACGACGAGCGCTTCGACTACGTCTACAAGTTCGTCTCCGACGGCACGTTCAACCCGACCGACCGCGCCGCCAACATGGACCTGCTCGACAAGGGCACGCTCTACGTCGCCCGCTTCGACGCCGACGGCTCCGGCACCTGGCTGCCGCTCGTCCAGGGCCAGGGCCCGCTGACGGCCGAGAACGGGTTCGCCACCCAGGCGGACGTGATGATCGCCGCCCGCCTCGCCGCCGATGCGCTCGGCGCCACCAAGATGGACCGCCCGGAGGACGTCGAGGTCAGCGGTACGACCGGCAAGGTCTACGTCATGCTGACCAACAACACGAAGCGCACGGCCGAGCAGGTCGACACCGCCAACCCGCGCGAGAAGAACGCTTTCGGCCACATCATCGAGATCACGCCGGCCGGCGGCGACCAGGCGGCGACCGCCTTCAGCTGGGACGTGCTGCTCAAGGCCGGCGACCCGTCGGTGGCCGAGGTCGGCTCCACCTTCCACGCCGCTACCACCAAGAACGGCTGGTTCGGCATGCCGGACAACTGCGCCGTCGACAACCAGGGCCGCCTGTGGGTGACCACCGACGGCAACAACTTCAAGTCGACGGGCCGCGCCGACGGCGTCTGGGCGGTGGAGACCGAGGGCGACGCCCGCGCTACCTCGAAGCTGTTCTTCCGCGTGCCGGTCGGCGCCGAGATGTGCGGCCCCTACTTCACGAAGGCCGACGACGCCCTCTTCGTCGCCGTCCAGCACCCGGGCGAAGGTGGCGACGAGTGGCCCGAGTTCGGCAAGCTCTCGACCTTCGCCGACCCGGTCACCCGCTGGCCGGACTTCCAGGACGGCATGCCGCCGCGCCCGTCGGTGGTGGTCATCACCAAGCAGGGCGGCGGCGTCATCGGCGCCTGACGCGACCCTTCGCGACAACGGACGACGAGAGGGGGTGGCCACGGCCGCCCCCTTTTCGATTCCGGCGCCGGCCCCCGGACCGACGGTTCCGTTCATCTGCCGCTCAGCTTCGCTCTGGCAAGACTGGCGAAGGCTCCGGCGTTGACACTGGGGCGGGAACCCGGCTGCGTCCCGGCGGGACACCGGCATCGACGGCGCGGCGCCGACGGATCGGCGCATTCGCCGCGTAGAAGATCAGGAAGCAGGCTCCGTCGCGACGGAGCCACAACGGCGGGACCTCGGTTCCGCCGCCCATTCGAGGAGCTGGAGCCAAGATGTCACGTCGCCTCACACTCTCGTCGCTGCTGCTGGGGGCGACCGTGCTCGCCGTCGCGCCGACCGCCGCCTGGTCGCAGGCCTCCAAGCGCCTTGACGGCCCGGTCTCTGCGCCGGAGACCGTCGCCCAGTCCCGCGCCGCGGCGAAGCCCCGGCTGCCGCAGCTGAAGTCGTGGTCGCCGCCGGCCATCGACCGCGCCGCCGCGACGGGCGCCAATGGCGCAGGCGCGGAGCCGCAACTGCGCGCCGGCGCGTCGGTCGAGACCAAGCCGGACACCCAAAAGTCCGGCGGCGTCTCCGCCGGCTCCGCCCCGGTCGTCCAGTCGTCCGCCGAGGACGCCATCGAGCCGATGAACTACGGCTCCGGCAACAAGAACACCATCTACCACTTCACCGACGCCACCGTCGGCTCGTCGATCGATACCGCCTATCCCTACAGCGCCGCGGGCTACTTCTACTTCAAGGGCTCGGACAACAATTGGTACAGCTGCTCCGGCGCGCTGATCTCCAACTCGATCGTCGTGACCGCCGGGCACTGCGTCCATGACGGCGGCAACGGCAACAAGGGCTGGATCAAGGAGGGCTACTTCTATCCGTCCTATCGCGGCAACAGCGAGCCCTACGGCTACGCCACCGCCAAGTATCTCTTCACCACAGAGAAGTGGTTCTCGAAGGGCAAGGTCGGCAACGGCTACGACGTCGGCCTCATCGTCCTCTCGGACCGCAAGAACAAGGGCAAGGAGATGGGGTCCTACACGGGCTACCTCGGCTTCTGCTACAAGGACTGCCTGAAGAACTACTGGTTCCTGTCGCAGCTCGGCTGGGCCGACAACTATTCGGACGGCGACAAGATGGTGGCCGGCCAGCACCTCGGCGAGTCCGACGGCAAGGACTTCAACTTCGGCTCGGGCTTCCGCAACGGCTCGAGCGGCGGCCCGCAGGTGGCGAACCTTGGCTCGCTCGACCGCACCGGCGGCAGCGCCGGCAACTTCGCCACCCGCAACACCGTCTTCGGCGTCACCTCGTGGGGCTACAGCGACAGCTCGGTGATGATCCAGGGCGCCTCGTCGCTGTCGGGCCCGAACAACACCAACGATTTCAAGACGATGTTCAACGACGCCTGCAAGCAGGCGCGCAACCTGCACGGCAGCAACTCCTGCTCCAACCTCTGACCGGGCGGCGGCCGTCGGCCGCAGCCCTTCGTTCGGCGAAACGCGGCGGCCCCCTCGGGCCGCCGCAGTCGTTTCCGGGGCCTGCCGACGCCGTCGAGACTTTCCTGTGGGGAAATTGAATTGCCTGAGGGTTGACGCGACCGGGAGCGCATGCGAAGCCTTTTCGTGCATCTCCTCGACGCGCGGGCTCTCTCCATGTGCGGCATCGCCGGCCTGTTCCTGAAAGACACCTCCCTCGAGCCGTCGCTCGGCCGCCTGCTCGGCGGCATGATGATCGAGCTCGGTGACCGCGGGCCGGATTCGAGCGGCTTTGCCGTCTACGGCGCCCCCGCCCCCGGCCAGGCGAAGCTCACCATCCGCCTGCCCGACGGCGGCGGCCAGCACGCCGCCCGCGCAATCGCCGACGGCGCCACCGCCGCCACCGGCCACGCCGTTGAGGTGCGCGTGCGCGGCACCCACGCCGTGCTGTCGATGCCGGAGGAGGCCCGCGACGCGCTGCGCGCCTTCCTCGCCGCCCGCCACCCGGAGGCGCACCTCGTCTCCTCCGGCGAGCGCATGGAGATCTTCAAGGACATCGGCCGGCCGGAGGTGGTCGCCGACGCCTATGACCTCGCCGCCATGCAGGGCAGCCACGCCATCGGCCACACCCGCATGGCGACCGAGTCGGCCGTCACCATCGACGGCGCCCACCCGTTCTCGACCGGCGACGACCAGTGCCTCGTCCACAACGGCTCGCTTTCGAACCACAACGCGGTGCGCCGTACGCTGAAGCGCGAGGGGCTCGCCTTCGAGACGGAGAACGATTCGGAGGTCGCCGCCGGCTACCTCACCTGGCGGATGCGCGAGGGCGCGAGCCTCGCCCAGGCGCTCGAACAGGCGCTGTCGGACCTCGACGGCTTCTACACCTTCGTCGTCGGCACCCGCACGGGCTTTGCGGTGCTGCGCGACCCGATCGCCTGCAAGCCGGCGGTGATGGCCGAGACCGACCAGTGGGTCGCCTTCGGCTCGGAATACCGCGCCCTCACTGGCCTGCCCGGCATCGAGGCCGCCCGCGTCTTCGAGCCGGAACCCGCCACCGTCTATGCCTGGGAGCGGACGTGACGATGCCGGACGTCGACCTGTCTGAGACCCCGCTTCGCGAACTCAACCGCGCCCTGCACGCGCTGGAGCCCGGCACCAACGAGACCCACTGGCACGTCGCCAACCCCGCCGGCCGGCACTCGATCGCCGTCGGCCTCGATGCCCCCGTCACCGTCGAGATCGGCGGCAACGTCGGCTACTACTGCGCCGGCATGAACAAGCACGCGACCGTCCACGTCCGCGGCAATGCCGGCGTCGGGCTCGCCGAGAACATGATGTCCGGCGTCGTTCGCGTCGACGGCGACGCCAGCCAGGCCGCCGGCGCCACCGGCCGCGGCGGTCTGCTCGTCATCGGCGGCAACGCGTCCGGCCGCTGCGGCATCTCGATGAAGGGCATCGACATCGTCGTCGGCGGCTCGGTCGGGCCGATGAGCGCCTTCATGGCGCAGGCCGGCACGCTGGTCGTACTGGGCGACGCCGGCGAGGCGCTCGGCGATTCGATCTACGAGGCGCGCCTGTTCGTCCGCGGCACGGTGAAGAGCCTCGGCGCCGATTGCGAGGAGAAGACGCCGACGGACGAGGACCGTTCGATCCTCGCCGACGTGCTGTCGCGCGCTGGCGTCGCGGCCGACCCGTCCGAGTTCAGGCTCTACGGCTCCGCCCGGCGTCTCTACCACTTCCACGTCGACAACGTCGACGCGTACTGAGGACCCGCCGCGCGATGGACGCCCCCGCCCCCAAGCCGCCCGGCACGCTGCCCCGCTTCTCCGCCACCTTCGACCCGCACACCATCTCGGAGATCCGGCGCGCCGCGGCGACGGGCATCTACGATATCCGCGGCTTCGGGGCGAAGCGGAAGCTGCCGCACTTCGACGACCTCCTGTTCCTCGGCGCCTCGATCTCGCGCTATCCGCTGGAAGGCTACCGCGAGCGCTGCGGCACCGAGGTCGTGCTCGGCACCCGCTTCGCCAAGAAGCCGGTGGAGCTGAAGACCCCCGTGACGATCGCCGGCATGAGCTTCGGCGCGCTGTCGGCCCAGGCCAAGGAGGCCCTCGGCCGTGGCGCCTCGACGGTCGGCACGTCCACCACCACCGGCGACGGCGGCATGACGCCGGAGGAGCGCGGCCACTCCTCGATCCTCGTCTACCAGGTGCTGCCGTCGCGCTACGGCATGAACCCGGACGATCTGCGCAAGGCGGACGCGATCGAGATCGTCGTCGGCCAGGGGGCGAAGCCCGGCGGCGGCGGCATGCTGCTCGGCCAGAAGATCTCGCCGCGCGTCGCCGCCATGCGCAACCTGCCGGAAGGCATCGACCAGCGCTCCGCCTGCCGCCACCCCGACTGGACCGGCCCGGACGACCTCGAGATCAAGATCGAGGAGATCCGCGAGATCACCGACTGGCAGAAGCCGATCTACGTCAAGGTCGGCGCCAGCCGGCCCTATTACGACACCGCGCTCGCGGTGAAGTCGGGCGCCGACGTCGTCGTGCTCGACGGCATGCAGGGCGGCACCGCGGCCACCCAGGAAGTCTTCATCGAGCACGTCGGCATCCCGATCCTCGCCGCCATCCGCCCGGCGGTGCAGGCGCTGCAGGACCTCGGCATGCACCGCAAGGTGCAGCTCATCGTCTCCGGCGGCATCCGCAACGGCGCCGACGTGGCGAAGGCGCTGGCCCTCGGCGCCGATGCGGTGGCGATCGGCACCGCCGCCCTGATCGCGCTCGGCGACAATGCGCCGGAGCTCGAGGCCGAGTACGAGGCGCTCGGCACCGTCGCCGGCGCCTATGACGACTGGCACGAGGGCCGAGATCCCGCCGGCATCACCACCCAGGACCCGGTGCTCGCCGCCCGCCTCGACCCGATCAAGGCCGGCCGCCGCCTCGCCAACTATCTCGCCGTGCTGACGCTCGAGACGCAGACGATCGCGCGGGCCTGCGGCAAGAGCCACGTCCACAATCTCGAGCCGGAGGACCTGGTGGCGCTCACCGTCGAGGCCGCCGCCATGGCCGGCGTGCCGCTCGCCGGCACCAACTGGGTGCCCGGCCGCTAGGATATCGATCTTCCAGACGAAACGACCGCGAACCGCGGCAGAGGGGCAGCATGAGCATCGATCTCGAGGCCGCCGCGGCCGAACGCGGCATCAAGTATTTCCTGATCTCCTATGTCGACCTGTTCGGGGGCCTGCGCGCCAAGCTCGTCCCCGCCCAGGCGATCGGCGCGATGGCGAAGGACGGCGCGGGCTTCGCGGGCTTCGCCACCTGGCTCGACATGAGCCCGGCCGATCCGGACCTCTTCGCCGTGCCGGACCCCGACAGCCTGATCCAGCTGCCGTGGAAGCCGGAGGTCGGCTGGTTGGCCTCCGACCTCTACATGGACGGCAAGCCGGTCGAGCAGGCGCCGCGCTGGGTGCTGAAGCGCCAGATCGAGGCCGCCGACAAGCTCGGCCTCACGATGAAGCACGGCGTCGAGTGCGAGTTCTTCCTCACCGACGCCGCCGGCACCGGCATCTCCGATCCGGCCGATGCCCAGCCGAAGCCCTGCTACGACCAGTCGGCGCTGATGCGCCGCTATGCCGTCATCGCCGAGATCTGCGACGCCATGCTGGCGCTCGGCTGGGGCGCCTACCAGAACGACCACGAGGACGCCAACGGCCAGTTCGAGATGAACTGGGGCTATGCCGATGCCCTCGTCACCGCCGACCGCCACGTCTTCTTCAAGTACATGGCGAAATCGATCGCCGAGAAGCACGGCTTCCGCGCCACCTTCATGCCGAAGCCCTTCGTCGACCTCACCGGCAACGGCTGCCACGCCCACGTCTCGCTGTGGAAGGGCAAGAAGAACGTCTTCGCCGATCCGAAGGGCGAGCTCGGGCTGTCCGACATGGCGCGCACCTTCGTCGGCGGCGTGCTGCACTCGGCCGAGGCGATCTGCGCCATCGCGGCCCCGACGGTGAACTCCTACAAGCGCCTCAACGCGCCCCGCACCACCTCCGGCGCCACCTGGTCGCCCAACACCATCTCGTGGACCGGCAACAACCGCACCCACATGATCCGCATTCCAGATGGCGGCCGCTTCGAGTTCCGCCTCGCCGACGGCGCCGTGAACCCCTATCTGTTGCCCGCGACCATCCTCGCCGCCGGCCTCGACGGCATGGAGGCGAAGCGCGACCCCGGCCCGCCGCTGATGATCGACATGTACACCCAGCGCCCGGCCCGCCGCGTCCGCACCCTGCCGCTCAACCTGCTGGATGCACTGCGCGCGCTGGAAGCCGCGAAATCGCTCCGCGCACAGCTGGGCGAGCCGTTCGTGTCGGCCTATCTGAAGCTCCGCCACGCCGACTGGAACGCCTACACCCGCCACCTCACGCAATGGGAGCGCGAGACGACGCTCGACTGCTGAGCCTCCGGCAGCCGCGCCCCGTCAGAGAACCGCATGGTCTTCGCCCTCCTCCGCTACGGTCTCGGCAGGCGGCACACGCCCTTCCGCGTGCTGCCGCCGACACCCGCGACGCTGAAGCCCTCCTACGACGTCGTCGTCATCGGCGGCGGCGGCCATGGGTTGGCGACCGCCTACTATCTCGCCAAGGACCACGGCATCACCAACGTGGCGGTGCTGGAACGCGGCTGGCTCGCCGGCGGCAACACGGCGCGCAACACTGCCATCATCCGCTCGAACTATCTCACGCCCGAGGGCGTCGCCTTCTACGACGAGAGCGTCCGGCTCTACCGCCGCCTGTCGAACGACCTCGGCATCAACACCATGGTGTCCGAGCGCGGCCACCTGACCCTCGCCCACACCGACGCCGCCATGCGCACCATGCGCTGGCGCGCCGAGGTCAACAAATCCCTCAAGGTCGATTCGGAAGTCGTTGGTCCAGATGAGATCGCGCGGCTCTGTCCCGAGCTCGACCTGTCGCGCGACAAGCGCTACCCGATCCTCGGCGCGCTCTATCACGCCCCCGGCTCGATCGCCCGCCACGACGCCGTCGCCTGGGGCTACGCCATGGGCGCCTCCCAGCGCGGCGTCGAGATCCACCAGGGCACCGAGGTCCAGAGCCTCGAGATCGAGAACGGCCGCATCACCGGCGTGGTGACGAACCGCGGCCGCATCGCCTGCGGGCGCGTCGTCCAGGCCGTCGCCGGGCGCTCGTCGGAGGTCGCCCGCATGGCCGGCCTCACGCTGCCGATCCGCACCGTGCCCTTGCAGGCCTGCGTCTCGGAGCCGGTGAAACCGGTGCTCGACCCGATCATCGTCTCCGGCTCGCTGCACGTCTACATCAGCCAGTCGGCGCGCGGCGAGTTCGTCATGGGCGGCGCCACCGACCCCTACGCGCTCTACTCCTCCCGCTCGACCTTCGAGTTCAAGGAGGTGCTGATGGCCGACATGCTGGAGCTCTTCCCCTTCCTCGGCCACGCCCGCGTGCTGCGCCAGTGGGCGGGCATGGCCGACATGACGCCGGACTTCTCGCCGGTGATGGGGCTGACGCCGGTGCAGAATTACTTCATCGATTCCGGCTGGGGCACCTGGGGCTTCAAGGCGACGCCGGTCTGCGGCCTGACGATGGCGCAAACGATCGCCACCGGCACCCCCCACCCCCTCATCGAAGGCTTCCGCCTCGACCGCTTCTCCCGCTTCGCCCAGTTGGGCGAACGCGGCGCGGCATCGGTGGGGCATTGAGATGGTGGCGATGACAGTCCAGTGCGCTTCGGCAACGGCCTGCCGTGTGGCCCCCCCTCCCAGCCCTCCCCCGCGAGGGGGGAGGGTTCGCGTTTCATTTGGGGCGAATGAGATGCCACAAGCACAACGGAAACCCTCCCCCCTCGCGGGGGAGGGTAGGGAGGGGGGGCGGCCGCGAATTCGACGCCTGCCGTCCCGCACTCCGGCGGCCACGGGACACGGCCGCAACCCTGCACCGTCCCGCGTGGCCACCCCATGAAGCTCATCCCCTGCCCCCTCAACGGCCCCCGTCCCGTCGGCGAGTTCGCCTGCCTCGGGCCGGCGAAGCCGATGCCGGCCGACGATGCGGCGCCGGAAGCCTGGGCGGACTTCGCCTACGCCGAGGACAATCCCGCTGGCCCGATCCTCGAATGGTGGCTGCACGTTCCCTCGGGCACGATGTTCGTCGCCGAGCGCGACACCGTCACCGACACGATGATCCGCACGCTGTGGCCGGCCGACTTCCGCGCCGCCGGAGGCCGGCCGTGACCGACACCCGCCTCCCCGCCCCGTTCGGCCGCGGCATCGACCGCACGCGGACGATCGCCTTCAGCTTCGAGGGCAAGACCTACACCGGCCATCCCGGCGACACCGTCGCCACCGCTCTCGCCGCGAACGGCGTCCGCGTCATCTCGCGCTCGTTCAAGTACCGCCGCCCCAGGGGCCTGTTCTCGCTCGGCGGTTTCGACGCCAACACGCTGGTGCAGGTCGGGCCCGAGCCCAACGTGCCGGCCGATCGCCTGCCCCTTGTCGAAGGCCTGCCGCCGATCAGCCCGCAGAACACCGATGGACCGGTCGCGCGGGACCCCGGCGCGGTGATGGGGCTGTTCTCGCGCTTCCTGCCGGTCGGCTTCTACTACCGCACCTTCTTCCGCCCGCTCGGCGCCTGGGCGCGCTTCGAGAAGATCATCCGCACCCGCGCCGGATTGGGCCGCATCGACCCCAAGAGCCCGCCGCCGCCCCATGTTCGCACCCGGCATCTGTTCTGCGATGTCGCGATCGTCGGGGGTGGTCCGACCGGGATCGCCGCGGCCCTCGCGGCAGCGTCGAACGGCGCCGACGTTATCCTCGTCGAGGCCGAGCCGGTGCTCGGCGGGTTCGCCCGGGCGATGCCGGCGGACGCCTTCCCGACGCTCGCCGCCGACATCGCTCATCTTGACGCCGCCAACATCCGCGTCCTCAGCGGTGCCGTCGCCCAGGGGCTGTTTTCCGACGGCTTCCTGACGGCGGAATCGCGCACCGACCTTTTCAAGATCCGTTCATCCACCGTGGTGCTCGCCACCGGCGTCGCCGAGCAGCCGATCGTCTTCCGCAACAACGATTTGCCCGGCGTGATGACCGCCGGCACCGTCCGCCGCCTCCTCCACGTCCACGGCATCCGCCCCGGCACGCGCGCCGTCGTCTGCACCGCCGACGACAGCGGCTGGGACGCCGCCGCCGACCTGCGCGCCGCCGGCGTTACCGTCGAGATGGTGGCCGACCTCCGCGCCGCCGCCGGCGAAGCCACAGCAACGGCCCGCGCGGCCTTGTCCGCCGTGCCGTTCCGCTTCTCGACCGCCCCCTACGAGGCGCTGTCGCAGGGCGGTGGCCTCTACGGCGCGCCGCTGTCGGCCGTGCGCCTCTGCGGTTTTGACGCCAATGCCACCGTCGGCACCGTCACCGAGCCGATCGCCTGCGACCTCCTCGTCGTCTCCGGCGGCAGCGCGCCGATGGCCCAGCTCGCCGCCCACGCCGGCGCCCGGCTGACCCCCGATCCCGACCGCGGCTTCGTGATCAGTGATCTGAGATCACAAATTTTTCTTGCCGGTTCGGTGGACGGTCGGACGGCACCGGACACGGCCACCGCCGACGGCGCCCATGTCGGTGCAATCGCTGCGAAATCCGCCCTCGCAGCGGTGCCGCCGACGGGTACCGTCCGTGACGGTGCGGTCAAGGCGGTCCCGGACCGTCCGCCCGTCACGGCGCGGACCGCCCATCCCTTCCCGGTCGTCCGCCACCCCGCCGGCAAGGCCTTCGTCGATACCGACGAGGACCTCGTCATCGAGGACGTCGAGAACGCGGTCGAGGACGGCTTCGCCCACCCCGAATTGCTGAAGCGCTGGTCGACGCTCGGGATGGGTCCAGGCCAGGGCCGGCAGACGACGCTGATGGGCCTGCGCATCCTCGCCGCCAAGCGAGGCATGGCCCCGGCGGCGCTCGGCCCGACCACCGTCCGGCCGCCCTTCACCGGCGAGCGTTTCCAGGCGCTTGCGGGCGAAGGCTTCCATCCGCATCGAACCTCGCCGATGCACCACCGCCACGAGGCGCTCGGCGCACAGCAGATGGTCGCCGGCCTCTGGCACCGCCCCGCCTGGTACGGGCCGGACCGCGACAAGGCGATCGCCGAGGAGGTCGCCGCCGTGCGCGGCGCCTGCGGCCTCATCGACGTCTCGACCCTCGGCAAGCTCGAGGTGCGCGGCCCCGACGCCGCCCGCTTCCTCGACCGCGCCTATGCGGGTGCCCACACCGCCCAGCCGGTCGGCCGCTGCCGCTACGCGCTGCTGCTCGATGTCGGCGGCAATGTCGGCGACGACGGCGTCGTCGCAAGGCTCGCCGACGACCACTTCTACGTCACCGGCACCACCGGCCAGTCGGACGCCACCTACCGCCTGCTCGTCTGGCTGAACGCCAACTGGGGCCTCGACGTCGACATCACGGCGGTCACCGGCGCCTACGCCGCCGTCAGCCTCGCCGGCCCGCGGGCGCGACGGGTGCTCAGGGCGGCGGGCACCGATCTCGATCTTTCGCCGGCGAACTTTCCGCACCTCGGCGCCCGCGAAGGCACCGTCGCCGGCATCCCGGCGCGGCTCCTGCGCGTCGGCTTCGTCGGCGAGCTCGGCTGGGAAATCCACGTTCCGGCCGACCAGGGCACTGCCCTGTGGGATGCCCTCGTCATCGCCGGCCGGGCGGAGGGCATCCGCCCCGCCGGCGTCGAGGCGCAGCGCATTCTCCGCCTCGAGAAGGGCCACGTCATCGTCGGCCAGGACACCGACGGGCTGACCCACCCGGATGAAGCCGGGCTCGGCTGGGCGGTCGCGAAGAAGAAGCCGTTCTACTGGGGCAAGGCGGCGGTCGACTTCCGCAGGGCGGAAGGCCTCCGCCACATCCTGTTCGGCTTCCGCCTGAAGGATCCCGCCGCCGCGCCGCCGCCGGAGAGCTGCCTCGTCGTCGAGGATGGCCGCGATGTCGGCCGCGTCACCTCCGCCGCGACGTCGGTCGCCTGCGGTGGCGTCGTCGGCCTCGCGACGCTGCCTGCCGACTGGCCGAAGGCGGGTCGCGCCTTCTCGATCCGACTCCCCGACGGCACGCTCAGCCCCGCCGAGATGATCGCCATGCCCGCCTACGACCCCGACGGCGCGCGCCTTGAGCCCGAGCCCGCCGAAGCGCCGGAGGCGAAGCCATGAGCGCCCGCCGCTCCCCCGCCACCGATGCCTTCGCGGCCGTGACCTCGACCGCCGGCGGCGTCTTCACCGTCGCCGACCTGTCGCTGAAGCCGAAAGCCGGCGTGAAGGGCCGCGCCTGCCTCGACTGGCTGGCGGCGCAGGGGTTGAGCTTCGATCACACGCCGAACCGGGCGACGCGTCTCGCTGACGGCGCCATCGTGCTGGTGCTCGCCTCCAACGAGGCGGTGCTGCTCGACCCGACCGGATCGGCCCGCCTGCCCGATACCGGCCCGCTCGGCCGCCCCCTCGCCCCCGGCGTCTATCCGGTGCCACGCGGCCCGGGCCTCTACTGGCTGACGGTGTCCGGGCCCGCGGCCGCCCTCGACCCGGCGTTCTCGCGCCTCGCCGCCGTCGACCTGCGCACCTCCCGCTTCACCGACGGGTCGATCGCCCAGACGCAGGTCGCCCGCGTCTCCGCGACGGTGGCGCGCGTCGACGACGGCGGCGCCGTCGTCTACCACCTCGTCGGCGACGCGGCGCTCGCTGACCACGTCGCCCACAGCGTGCTCGCCGTGCTGGCGCAGGAGGGTGGCCTCGCCCGCCTCGCGCCCGCCGCCTGAGCCCGCCGCACCGAATTCACACGCCTGTCCTCGCGACCACCCGACCGGAGCCACCGCCGATGGCCGACGCGCCGCGTTTCTACCTGACGATCTCCTGTCCGGACGTGGTCGGCGTCGTCTCCGCCGTCTCGACGATGCTGACGGAGGCGAACTGCTTCATCACCGAATCGAACCACTTCGGCGACCCGGAGACGAACGTCTTCTTCATGCGCACCGTGCTGGAGCCGCGCTCGCCGGGCTTCACCCGCTCGGCCTTCGCCGAGACGTTCGCGCCCATCGCCGCCAGGTTTTCGATGGACTGGTCGCTGCACGACGCCCGCATCCCGCCGCGCGTGCTGATCCTGGTGTCGAAATTCGACCACTGCCTGCAGGACCTGCTCTACCGCAAGCGCACCGGCAGCCTGATGATGGAGGTGCCGGCGATCGTCTCCAACCACGTGACGCTCGCCCCGCTGGCCGAGCAGGCGCGCATCCCCTTCGTCCACCTGCCGGTGACGGCCGAGACGAAGGCGACGGCCGAGGCCCGCCTGTTCGAGATCATCGAGGACACGCGCTCGGAGTTCGTCGTGCTCGCCCGCTACATGCAGGTGCTGTCGAACGACGCCTGCCGGCGGCTCCCCGCCCGGGTCGTCAACATCCACCACTCGTTCCTGCCGAGCTTCAAGGGCGCCAAGCCCTACCACCAGGCCTTCGAGCGCGGCGTGAAGCTCGTCGGCGCCACCGCCCACTTCGTCACGCCGGACCTCGACGAAGGCCCGATCATCGCCCAGGCGGTCGCCCCGGTGGACCACACCTTCGACGCCGAGGCGATGGTGGAACAGGGCCGCGACGTCGAATCCCAGGTGCTTGCCCGGGCGCTGAGGAAGCTGATCGAGCGCCGCGTGTTCCTGAACGGCCACCGGACGGTGGTGTTCTAGGTCGACAATCATGCTCTTTCGTACACACGGGTTCCCTTCTCGTATTGCTCAGGCCGAGCGGTCCCGCTACGCTTCCTGCAATCGTTTGCGGCTCCGGCCGCCGAGCAACGACGGCCGCCGTCCGAGAGCGCGGCCGCAGGGAGAGACGCCATGACCACCGCCGCCGAAGGCCGCGCCATCCAGTCCGACGAGAACCCGTTCTTCGTCACGCCGAAAGGCTTCTACCGCCGCTGGGCCTCGATGCTCGACGACCACACCGAGCTTCAGGCCCTCGTCGACAGCTTGGAGGCCTCGACCGAGGACAAATGGGTGCCGGTGTTCCGCGCCGCCGGCCGCCGCCACGAGGATATCGGCGACGCGCTCGAAGCCCAGAAGGACTATGAGGCCGCCCGCAAGGCGCACCTCACCGCCAAGACCTACTACGCCATCGCCCGCTTCCCCTGGGAGCTGTCGCCCCTGAAGCGCGAGGTCAGCGGCGACTGCGCCCGCGCCTTCCGCAAGGCGAACGCGCACCTCGATCCGCCGGTGCAGGTGGTCGACATCCCCTGCGACGGCAAGACGATCCGCGCCCACTTCCGTGCGCCGAAGGCGACGAAGCCGGTCGGCGCGGTGCTGATCATGTGCGGCTCGGACGTCTTCAAGGAGGACCGCGGCTGGGCCTCCGACATGTGCATCGCCGAGGGCCTCGCTGCCCTCGTCATGGATGCGCCCGGCACCGGCGAGAACCCGTTCCCGTGGGATCCGGCCTCGGTGAAGGCGTGGATGGCGGCGGTCGACTGGATGGCGGCGCGGCCGGAGGTCGACGGCAACCGCATCGGCGCCTTCGGCATCAGCCGCGGCGGCTACTCCGTGCTGCAGCTCGCCGGCGCCTATCCGGAGATGATGAAGGCGGTCGTCGCCTCAGCCGGCCATCCCTTCGGCTACGAGCTGACGCCGGCCGAGATGGACTGGGTGGTGGAAGGCCGCAGCCGCCGCTCGCTGTTCGTCTACGGCCCGCCCGGCAGCCCGCCCGCCTTCCCGAAGTGGTCGGCGGAGAAGGAGAACGAGATCTTCCACAAGTGGTCGCTGAAGTCGCTCGGCCTCGTCGACCGCATCACCATGCCGACGCTCCTGATCAACGGCAAGGAGGACATCCTCGCCCCGATCGGCAACATCTACTACATGCTGGAGCATGGGCCCGTGACCGGCCGCGAGGCGCGCATCTACCCGGACGGCGGGCACTGCGCCTTCAAGTACTACAAGGAATGGGCGCCGGCCTCGTTCAAGTGGCTGGCGGACAAGCTGTCGCGCTGAAACCGGCGGGTGCTGGCCGCGCCCTGTCGACAAACACGACGGCTGCCGAGGGCTGCCGAGGGGACCCTCGGCCGCCGTCACCATTGTGCAGCGGTCATGGAGCGACGATCAGGGCTCGTTGGAGCACGAGACGATCTTCGCCGAGACTCCGTCACCGAGCCCGTATTCGCCGATGGCACCGTCTCCTTCGCCATTCTTCGACGTCGGCGGGGAGAACGCCACGGCGAACTGGCCCTGCACGCCGTCGATGAAGAACGTCGCCGCGAGTTCCACAAAGCTCCCGTTCTCGGCGACGACTGCCGCCCCGAAGGCCGGGCTCAGGCCGGCGACGCGGCCCCTCAGCGTCGTGACGGCGCCGGCCTTGGTCGGCAGGCTGCCCTTGAAGCGAAAGAACCCGGGGTCTCCAGTGAACGAGCCGCCGTTCAGCTGGACGCAGAAGTCGGCGAAAGCGGGGACCGCCCCGGCCGCGCTGACGGCGAGCGCCAAGGCACACGTCCGTCCGCCACGGAGAAGCGCCGCAGCCGTCCTCGAAAATCGAATGGTCATCCCGGTTGGTTCCTTCAAGCCCCGCGACAATTATCACCACCATAGACTGGCCGACCGCGCGGGGCCATCTCCGTCCGCCGGACCGCGCAAACGCGAAGCCGTGATCGGCAGCCCGCAGCACGGGCGATACGCGCCGGACGCATGGCAGCCATTCTGCAATGCACAATTCTCTCTGTTGCGTCGCACCATAGCGCTGCCTACTTTATGGTCTCCCGGGACGACCCGGCTTGCCGGCCGCGTTTGGTGGTCGGACAGCACCTCGGAGACCATCCTCATGCGCACCCTCTTCAGCGCACTCGCCCTCGGCCCCCTCGCGCTCGTCGCCGCCGCCTCGGCCTTCGCCGCCGATCCGGTCCCGGCCGCCCACCGCATCGACCTCGGCGACGTCCACGGTGTCGCCTACTACACGGTGGTGCCGGACGGCCTGAAGGTCGTCGCCACCCTCGGCGCGTCTTCGGACACCGCCCCGGTCCGCGTCGCGGCGACGCTCGCCCCGGCGCAGCGGATCGGCCTGTCGGTTCCCGGTGTCGCCGGCACGGCGCCGCGCTCCGTCGACATCATCCGCGACGGCGACCGCATTCTCGTGGTGGCGGCGGAAGAACTGTCGAACTGACGACATCGACCCCACGACCGGACGACGATGGGCCGCCGCGAGGCGGCCCATTTCGTTTCAGGGGCTGCGCGCAGCACCCGCGGCCATCCGGCCCGACCCTACTGCGGGACGGGGTTGCGCGGCATTCGCTCGACGGTGAGCGCCTCCGGCCAGCCGACGAATTTTTCGATGGCGACGATGGCAAGGGCCGCCGCGACGACCACGGCGATGATCGCCATCCGGCGCGGCGACGGCGGCCGGCGGATCCACAGGGCGAGCCGCGGCAGGATGCGGAAGATCAGGCGCTCCATCGCCGAGGCTCCTCGTGCCGTTTGTCGCAGCCCGGCCGCACTGCCGATCGAGCAGGCCCCCCGGGGCGAGCGTCAGTCCCGCCCCTCGCGCTTGCGCTCCCGGCGGGCCGCCTTCTTCATCAAACGCTTCTGCGTCTTGTCGTCGTCGCCGTCGTCGGCCTCCGGGGCCGGCCAGGCGGGGGCCTCGTAGGGCACCATTGCGCCGGCGGTCGCCCTCTCGCTCGCGGCCGCCACCGGTGTGGGTGCGGGCGCGGCCGGACGGGGCGTCGCCGCGAACGGTTCGGCCTTCGGCGCCCGCCTGCCGGTGACCATGTCGTAGAGCAGGTTCTCGCCGCGCACGAGGCTCGCATAGAGCACGTGGACGACGTGCAGCACGACGAGCCACAGCGCCAGCAGCGACAGGGTGCCGTGCACGCGCTTGATCCAGCGTCCCGGCTTGACGTCGGGGTGCTCGGCGCCGGTGTCGATCGAGGCCCGGTCGGTGCGCGGAATGATCGTCATCCCGCCGTCCTGCCCGTACTCGGTGATCGCCTGCGGCACCGGCGCCGGCACCGAGCCGAGGAAGGGGGCGAGCAGCCCGTCGCCGTGGCGCACCGCCAGCGTGACGAGACCGGCGCCGGACGCCAGCACGATCGAGATCAGCATCGCGACGGCGATCAGCGAGCCGATCGGTCCGAGCCCGACGTGGTGCACCGGCCGCGCCCGCAAGAGCCCCGACAGGTCTTCGATGTAGGCACGCGGCGAGGACAGGAGGTCGCCGAAGCGGGAGCGCTGCGGGCCGACGACGCCCCAGACGAGCCGCCACAGGCCGTAGGCGGCGAGCGCGTATCCGACATTGGCGTGCAGCGAAAGCGGCCGGCCCGCGGTGACGTAGGCCACCAGGAAGGCGAGCGCGCCTCCCCAGTGCCCGATGCGCACCAGCGGGCTGAACACACGATCGGTCTCAGTCGCCATCGAGCCTCCATCCGTGGCCGGAGTCGTCGCGCCGGCCGCGGCGGGGGCAGGGTTCGCACCACCGGTGTGCGGGTGTCAAGCCGCCTCTCCGCTCGCCTCGAACGGCGGGATTCCGCGGCGCGCGCTACCTCCGGAGGCGCCGTGGCGGCGATCCAGCAGTGTGTTCACGACTGGTTAGGCATAGGCAGCAGTTATAATCGAGACTCGGCAACGTCATGGTCTATCGGCTAGTTTCCCACCCGAAGGGCTGTGGGCGCGTCTGCTTCGCCCTTCGGTTGTGCGGCGGACCGCGCGAGGGTCGGGCCACGACGGAGGTGTGTTGAGCGTCGAGGCGAGTGGCCGCCCGGAAGCGGGCGGCGGAGCGACAGGTGAGCGGCATCCGGCCGCGCCCCCGCGCCGGAGCCCCGCTCCGGCGACGCGCCCGCTCGCGCTCGTCGCCGCAGCCTCCACGGCCGCCCTGTTCGCCGCCCTCGTCGCCGCCCCGGCACAGGCCCAGACGACCCCTTCGACCAGCCCAGCAGCGCCCGCCGCCCCGGCCGCCGATGCCCCCGCCTCCGCCGACGGCACGGCTGCCACCGGCAACACCCAGGCCGCCACCCGGCGCCGCGTCGAGCTGACGTTCACTGTCACCGGCGGCACGCCGGAGCTCGAGGCGGCGTTGCGCCGCGCCTCGGCGATGGTGCCGCTCGAGGCCGACGGCGCTCCCGACGGCGACACCATCTTCCGCGCCGCCCTCTCGGAGACCGACCGCCTGCGGGCAGCCCTGTTCGCCGAGGGCTACTATGCCGGCATCGTCGAGATGAAGGTCGCCGGCACGACGCCCGCCGATCGCGACAGCCGCAACGCCATCAACGCCGCCTTCGCGAAGGGCGACATCAAGGTCGTCGTCACCGTCACGCCCAACCGGGTTTTCCACTTCGGCACGCTGTCGGTGACCGACGAACCGGGCGGCGCGCCACCGATGGTGAGCGCCGCCGACACGGGCATCGTGCCGGGCGCAGTGGCGAAGTCGACGGAGGTGCGCGCCGCCGACGGCAAGCTGCTGCTCGCCATGCAGAACCGCGGCTACCCGCTGGCGCGCATCGTCGACCGCGGCGTCGTCGCTGATCACGCGACGAAGCTCCTCGACGTCACCTGGGTGGTGGAGGCGGGCGAGCCGGCACGATTCGGCCGCATCGAGGTGCGCGGCGCCAAGGACGTGAACCCCGAGTTCATCGAGCGGATGGTGCCCTTCGAGGAGGGCGAGCAGTTCCGGCCCGGACCGCTCGAGGACTACGCCAAGCACCTGCGCGACCTCGGCACCTTCGACGGCGTGCGCGTCGTGCCGGGCGACGCGGTCGGGCCGGACGGCACCATCCCGATCATCGTCGAGGTGACCGAGCGCAAGCCCCGCTTCGTCGGCGCCGCCGCCTCGTGGTCGACGACGGAGGGCGCGCTGCTGTCGGCCTGGTGGGGCCACCGCAACCTGTTCGGCAACGGCGAGACGATCCGCGTCGAGGGCAGCGTCTCGCGGCTGTTCCTCAACGCCTACGACGACCTGCAGTACAAGGCCGGCTTCACCTTCACCAAGCCGGCGATCTACACCTTCCGCGACACGCTGGTGGTGGCGAACTATTTCGTCCGCGAGACGCCGGACGCCTACACCCGGACGGGCTTCGATTCCGACATCTCGGTGCTGCGCAAGTATGGCGAGGAGCGCGAGTACTCGCTCGGCCTGTCCGGCACCGTTTCGCGCGTCGACGACGCCTTCGGCAACCACGAGTACGCGCTGATCGGCGTGCCGGCGATCGGCCGGTTCAACTACACCGACAACCGCCTCGACCCGACCGAGGGCTGGCGTCTGCTGGTCGGGCTGGAGCCGTCCTTCGGCCAGATCGGCAATTCGTCGACGATGGTGCAGGCCAACCTCACCGCGTCGGCCTACTATCCGCTCGACGCCGACCGCCGCTTCGTCGCGGCGGGACAAGTGATTCTCGGCTCGATCGTCGGGCCGGACCTCGAGGACGTACCGGCCAACAACCGCTTCTATGCCGGTGGCGGCGGCACCATCCGCGGCTACGGCTTCCAGTACGTCAGCCCGCGCAACGGCCAGGGCAAGATCGTCGGCGGGCGCAGCCTCGCAGTCGTCAATCTCGAGCTGCGCGCCAAGGTCACCGACACCATCGGCATCGTCCCCTTCGTCGACATCGGCGCCGCCTACCGCTCGGAGTTCCCGGACTTCGCCTATTCACCGAAGGTGGGCGCCGGCATCGGCCTGCGTTATTTCACCGGCGTCGGCCCGATCCGTCTTGATGTCGCATTTCCCCTGCAGAAGGTGAAGGATGACGGACCAGTGGCCATCTACCTCAGCCTTGGCCAGTCCTTCTGACGGAGGGGCGGACGGGCGCAGTGCGACCCCACCGCCCCCGCCCTCCCGCTCCCGCCGCCGCAGGCCGCTCGCGCTGCGCCTGGCCGCGCGCGTGCTCATGGTGCTGCTGGTCGTGGTCGGGGCGGTCGCGGCGGTCGTGGCGTTCGCGCTGTTCACCTCGCCCGGCCGGCAGGGGCTGGTGGCGCTGGCCGAGCGCTTCTCGCCCTCCTTCGGCTATCCGGTGACGATCGGCGGCTTCACCGACGAGGGTCTCGGGGCTCTGCGCTTCGCCGACGTCACGGTCGGCGACGGCACCGGTCCGTTCGTCGAGATCGACACCCTCGCGCTCGACTGGCGGCCGTCGGCGCTGTTCGACCGCACCGTCTCGGTCGACCGGCTGGCGCTCGGCCCGACGCGGGTGCTGCGGGCGCCCGTATCGGCGCCGACGCCTGAGCCGCAGCCCTCGTCCGGCCTGCCGCTGCCGCTGCCGGTGGCGATCGAGGTGCGTGCTCTCGACATCGCCGGGGTGGCGGTCGATCCGGCGGTGGCCGGTGAGGCGATCACGGTGGCGGCGAACGGCGCGCTCGCCGTGCCGCGCTCGCTGCAGGAGCCGATCACCGTCGATCTCGACGCGACGGTGGAGGGCCGGCTTCCCGGCCGTGCGGTCGTCGATGTCGACTACCGCCCCGCCGACGACCACCTCACCGCCGCGATCGACCTCACCGCCCCGCCCGGTGGCGTCATCCAGCGGCTCGCCGGGCTCTCGTCCGACCAGCCGCTGACGCTGCGCTACCGGGGCGACGGGCCGCTGTCGGCCTGGGAAGGCACGCTCGACGTCGCCCTCGGCGCGACGCCGCTCGCCCGCGGCAACACGCGCATCGAGGCGATGGCCGAAGGGCGGCGGCTCACCACGGGGCTCTATCTCACACCCGGCCCGGTGCTGCCGGCGCAGTACGGCGCGCTCGCCGGCGACACCGTTCAGGCGGCGTTGGTCGCCGTGTTCGAGCCGGGTGGTGCGATCGTGCTGGAGAGCGCCAGCGTGTCCGCCGCCGCGGCCTCGGTGATGGCGACCGGTCGCGTCGATCCAGGCGCCGACGCGGTCGACGTCGCGACCGAGATCGAGGTCGCGTCCGCGCAAGCCTTCGCCGGCGTGCTCGACATTCCCGCCTCGTGGACCGGCGGCCACGTCACGGCGCGCCTCACCGGGCGCCTCGCCGATCCCGACATCGCCGCCACCATCCGGGCCGACGGCGTCGAAGCCCTCGGCCGCGTCAGCGCCGGCCAGGTGGACGTCACCGCGACCATGACGGCGCCGCAGGCCGGCACCCTCGGCATCGGCGGTGCCGAGCGCACCGTCCTGTTCGAGGCCAAGACCGCCAGCGTCGGCCTCGACGGCGTGCCGATCGCCTCGGAAGCCGCGCCCCGCATCTCCGGCGAGGCCCGGCTCCTCGCCGACGGCGGAATCACCTTCACCGGCGTCGTACTGGACGCCCTCGGCGCCCGCCTCACCCTCGATGGCACCACCAGCGCCGGTGCCGTCGATGCCAATGCGCGCCTCACCGTCGCCGACCTCGCCGCTCTGTCGGGCCTCGCCGGCGTGCCGCTCGCCGGCCGCGTCGACCTGACGGCAGCGATCGACGCCGCCCTGAATGGAAGCCGCGCCGCGGTGACGCTCGACGGCGGGGCGCAGGCGCTGTCGGCGGGCATCCCCGAGTTCGAGGCGCTGCTCGGTACCGCCCCCACCCTCTCCGCCACCCTCGCCTATGACGGCACTAGCCTTACGATCGAGCGCCTCGACGTCGCCGGCGGCGTGGTGACCGCGACCGGCAGCGGCCACATCGGCGGCAGCCCCGACGAAGCGCTCACGGTCGACGTTTCCGTCAGCGACCTCGCCCGCGTGACGCCGACGCTGACCGGCGCGGCACGCCTGGAAGCGACCGCCACCGGCGATCCGACGGCGCCGCGCGTCGCCTTCCGCCTTACCGGCGACGGCCTCGTCGCTGCCGGCCACCCGCTCGACGACTTCGCCGCGACCGGCGACGTCGATCTCACCGTCGCCGGCACGCAGTCCGGCACCGTTACGCTCGCCGGCGCCTCGCGCGGCCAGCCGATCACCGGCACCGTCCGCTTCGCGCGCAAAGGCGAGGACATGAGGCTTGCCATCGACCGGCTCGATTTCGTCGGCCTGACGGCGAGCGGGACGCTGGCGCAGAGCGCCGCCGGCGTTCCGTCGGGGCAGCTGGCGCTGACGGCGACCGACCTCGCCCCCGCCGCGGCGCTCGCCGGCCTCGTCGCCTCGGGCGGCCTCGACGCCACCATCGAGATCCCCGCCGATCAGCCGGGCCTCGCCCGCATCACGCTCGCGAGCCCGCGCCTGACGGTGGAAGGCAACACCATCTCCGGCCTGTCGGCGCGCGGCACCGTTGCGGGCCTGCCGGGCACGCCCGCGATCGACGTCACCGCCGACATCGCCGGCATCGGGGCCGCGGCCATGCCGGGCGTTGCGCTCCTGCGCGACTATGCGGGGCTCGCCGACGGCCAGGTGATGACCGTCCGCTACCAGGGCTCCGGCGCGCCGGAGGACCTCGACAGCCGCATCGATGTCGCCCTCGCCGGCGCCCCCGTGCTCGGCGGCAAGGCGACGGTCACCACGTCGGACGCCGGCACCCGCGTCGCCGCCGACCTGGCGCTGACCGCTGCCTCGCGGCTGCCGCCGAACCTCGCACCGCTCGCCGGCGACACCGTGCGGGTGACGCTCGCCGCCCTCGCCGCTCCGGCCGGGA
>CAMDHY010000075.1 GCA_945898215.1 Pseudoxanthobacter soli DSM 19599
ATCCGGCCCCTCGCCCCGACCCGATTCCCCGTCCCGACCCCAGTCCCCGCCCCGACCCCATGCGCTCCCCGGTGCCGCAGCGGGCGGAGCCGGCGGCGGCCGAGGCCGAGACGCCCGCACCGCCGCGCCGGCCCGACTCCGTCCGCCCGGCGCCGCGCATCGACGTGCCGGCCCGCGGCGAGCCGCCGGTGGTGCCGGCCGCCCGTGGCGACGGTGCCGCGCCGGCGAAGGCCGCGCCGCCGCTCGACGCGATGCGGCGCGAGCCGGCGGGCGACGACGCGGCGACCCGCTCGGACGCCCCGCGGATCGCCGTCCGCCGCCCCGGCGACGCCGAACCGACCGCTCCCGCCCCCCGCCTCGACATGGCGCGTCCGGCTCCGCCGCTCGCCGCCGGGCTGCCGCTTCCCGGCGACGACGGCGACGAGGCCGACGATGCGGAGGCCGCCGGAGATCGCGGTCGCAGCCGCGAGGAGCGCCAGGCCCGCAAGGAGAAGCGCCGGCTGGCGCGGCTCGGCCGCCCGGACGAGAAGGCGGCGGACGGCGACGAGGACCTCACGCGCGACGACGACGGCACGCCGGTCGCCGCGACGTCCGACGACGCGGCCTGGCCGGCGGTCGCCACCGACGCGCCGCCGCTGCGGCTGCCGAAGCGCCGCCGCCGCAACTACGGCCCGCTGATCGCGGCGCTCGTCGTGCTCGTGCTGGTCGCCGGCGGTGCCGCCCTCGCCTACGTCTATCGCGACGTCCTGCTCGCCCAGGTCGAGGCGCTGGTGGCAGAGGAACCGCCGGCGCAGCGCCGCACCACGACGCCCGCCCAGCCGAACGGCGAGCCGGTGGTCGCCAAGGACGAGGACCGCCTGCCGGCCGCGAACGGCCAGACCGGCGCCGCGCCGGACGCCGCCACGGGCACGCCCGCCGACACGCGCGCGGTCACAACCACCCGCATCGTCACCCCGCAGACGACGCCGACCACCGATCCCGCGGCCCCGGCGTCGGGAGAGCCGGCCGCCGGTGACCCCGCCGCCGGCACGCCGCCGGCGGACGGATCGGCGCCGCCGGCCGATGCGCCCGAGGTCGCGCCCAATGCCGAGGCCGCCGGCATGACCGGCCCGTCCCGCGGCATCCTCTACGAGGAGGGCGAGACCGCCGGCGCCAAGGGCGCGGCGCTGAACGGCGACGTGAAGTGGGAGATGGTGCGCGAATCGATCGGCGGCGCGCCGCCCGAGCCGATCGTGCGGGCGACCATCGCGGTCCCTGAACGCCAGGCGACGACGACGATCATCTTCCGCCGCAACCGCGACGACGCCCTGCCGGCGAGCCACCTGATCGAGGTCGCCTTCGAGCTGCCCCCCGAGTTCCCCGGCGGCGGCATCTCGAACCTGCCCGGCCTGATCATGAAAGTGACGGAGAACGCCCGCGGCGACGCCCTCATCGGCGCCTCGGCGCGCGTCTCCGACGGCTTGTTCTGGATCGCGCTGTCGGCCTCCGAGACCGACGTCACGCACAATCTCGAGCTCCTGAAGGACCGCGGCTGGATCGACCTGCCGATGCTCTACGACAATGGCCGCCGCGCCATCCTGACCGTCGAGAAGGGCTCGGCCGGCGCCGCCGCCATCGACGAGGCGATCACCGCCTGGGCGGCAGAGCCCGCCAACTGAGCCGCGCGAACCGGGGGCGCTGGCCGCGCCCCCGCCGAGGGCAGGGCGCGCTCATCGCCGGCCTCAGTCCTCGGCGTTGAACAATCCCATCTGGTCGGCCGGCAGGCTCGCCGGCGGCGTCAGCCCGAGGTGGCGGAAGGCGGCTGGCGTCAGCAGCCGCCCGCGCGGCGTGCGCTGAACGTGGCCGAGCTGGATGAGGAACGGCTCGACGATCTCTTCCAGCGCGTCGCGCGGCTCAGACAGCGCGGCGGCGATCGTCTCGATGCCGACCGGCCCGCCGGAGAAGCTTTCCGCGATCACTCTCAGGTAGCGCCGATCCAGCGTGTCGAGGCCGGCGGCGTCGACTTCCAGCCGCAACAGCGCGTCGTCGGCGACGCGGCGGTCGATGACGGGGCTGCCGGCGACGGCGGCAAAGTCGCGGACACGGCGCAGCAGCCGCCCGGCGATGCGCGGCGTGCCGCGGGCGCGGCGGGCGATCTCGGTGGCGCCGTCGTCGGACAGCCCGATGCCGAGGAGCCCGGCGCCGCGCCGGACGATCGATTCGAGCTCGTCGATCCCGTAGAATTCCAGCCGAAGCGGGATGCCGAAGCGGTCGCGCAGCGGATTGGTCAGCAGGCCGAGCCGCGTCGTCGCGCCGACGAGGGTAAAGCGGGCGAGATCGATGCGCACCGAGCGCGCCGCCGGCCCCTCGCCGATGATGAGGTCGAGGACGAAGTCCTCCATCGCCGGATAGAGGATCTCCTCGACGGCCGGCGACAGCCGGTGGATCTCGTCGATGAACAGGACGTCGCGGTCCTCGAGGTTGGTGAGAAGCGCGGCAAGGTCGCCCGCCTTGGCGATCACCGGGCCGGCGGTTGCCTTGAAGGAGGCGCCAAGCTCGCGGGCGACGATTTGGGCGAGCGTCGTCTTGCCGAGCCCCGGCGGGCCGACGAGCAGGACGTGGTCGAGCGCCTCGCCGCGGGCGCGCGCCGCCTCGACGAACACCGAGAGATTGTCGCAGACCCGCCGCTGGCCGACGAAGTCGGCAAGGCGCTGCGGGCGCAGCGCCGCATCGACGTCGTCGCCGCGGCGTTCCGGCGAGATGAGGCGGGCCGGCTCGCTCATGGCCGCCCGCGGCGAATCGCTGCCTCGAACATGCCTCTGCCATAGCACGCTACACGCCTGCGCCGAGGCGCAGGAGGCCCGTCACTGGCCGATGTTGGCGACATGGGACATCCGGGCGAAGTGAGAGGTGAAGCCGCCGTCCTCCTTCGGCAGCCGGTAGAACACCGCGTCGCTGGTGACGAGCACGACGCCGGCGACGACCTCCTTGCCGTCGTTGAAGATGATGGTGCTCGGCAAGCTCTCGCGCATCACCGTGATGATGTTGCCGAAGACCACGCTCGTGAAGGCGAGCGAGGCGACGTGCAGCGCGCCGAGCACGATCACCGTCCGCCGGCTCGCCGCGGTGATGAAGGCCGACGAGAGGACAAGGACGATCAGCGACAGGGACAGCACCGCGAGCAAGGCCGGCGGCACCGATATGTCGCGATAAGTGGCGAACCGGAAGAAGAAGGCGCCCAGCAGGACGGCGATGACGAGGCTCGCTCCGGCGGCGACGAGGAAGTGCCGCATCATCCCCTTTGGCCGGCGCCGCCGCAGCACCATCAGGATCTCGTAGGCGAGCGTCGCCTGCGAAACGAAGGCCAGCGACGCCCCGTAGAAGATCGACAGGAAGGCGATCACCACGAACGCTGTCATCACCAAGTCCCGCGGATTGAGGACGGAGATGAACAGCACGCCGAAGCGGGTGAACATGCCCATGTTGAAGGCGACGGCGACGAGCAGGGCGAGCGTGCCGAAGAAGGACAGCGACTGGAATGAGACATTGCGGACGAGGTCGTAGTCCATGTGCCGGATGCGGCGCAGCCGCACCCGGTTCTCTCTGGTCGTGTTGGGCATCGGGCAACCGTGGGAAGTTGATTGCCGGCCCATCATCCACACGCCGTCCGGGCACGTCAATCGGGGCGGCGAGGCCCGCACGGTGCCCGAAGACGGCAAGGCGCGGCGGTGGCCGCGAGGCAGCGTCGGCGCCGCCACCGCGCGCCCATCACGGGGCCGGCGGCGGCGATTCGACGCGGACGGGGTGCCCGGCCTATAGCCAGAGGACGCGCCCGCATCCCCTCGCCGGAAACCCCTCGATGTCCGCCGCCCCGCCAGACGCACCCGGTCACCGCGGCGACGCCTCGCCCGGACGACGCCGCGCCGAGGCCGATCGCAGCGCCGCCGGCGCCGCCGTCCCGGTGGGCGACCTGCTGTCGCCGGAGACGGCCGCGGCGATCGTCCTCGACGGCATCCGGCCGGTCGACGGCATCTACGACGTGACGCTCGCCGCCGCCCGCGGCCGTATCGCCGCCGCCGACATCACGGCGACGGTGCCGCTGCCGCGCTTCGACAACGCCGCCGTCGACGGCTACGGCCTCGACGCCGCCGACCTCGGCGGCGCGCCGGCAACGCTGCGGGTGATCGGCCGCGCCACCGCCGGCCATGCCGCCGACAGCGCCGCCGTAGCGGGTGCCGCGGTACGGGTGCTGACCGGCGCGCGGGTGCCGGACGGCGTCGCCGCCGTCATCGCCCAGGAACGCACCGTCCGCGACGGCGACGAACTGACGGTGCCACAGCCACCGTCGCCCGGCGCCAACATCCGCCGCCGCGGCGAGGACGTCGCGCCCGGCACCGTCATCGTGCGGGCCGGCAGCGTGCTCGACGCCCGCCATCTCGCCATCCTCGCCGCCGCCGGCGTCGCGCGCCTGACGGTGCGGCGGCGCCTGCGCGTCGGCGTGCTGTCGACCGGCGACGAACTCGTCGAGCCCGGCACGGAGCCGGGGCCGAACGGCATCGTCGACAGCAACCGGCCGATGCTGACGGCGCTGATCGCCGGCCCCGCCTTCGAGGTGGTCGACCTCGGTGCCGTCGCCGACCGCGTCGAGGCGGTGGCGGCGGTGCTCGCCGGTGCCGCCCGTCATCTTGACCTCGTCGTCAGCTCCGGCGGCGTCGCCGGCAGCGAGGCGGACGCGGTGGCCGACGCCATCCGCCGGGCCGGCGGAACGTGCCGCTCGCTGAAGCTGGCACTCCGGCCCGGCAAGCCGATCGCCGTCGGCCGTCTCGGCGACACCGCCGTGCTGGCGCTCGCCGGCAACCCGGTGGCGGCGATGGTCGGGCTGCTCTTGTTCGGACGGCCGCTGGCGGCACGGCTCGCCGGGGCGGCGGCACCGGTGCGCGGCGGCTTTCCCGCCGAGGCGGCCGAGCCGATCCGCCACCGCCCCGGCCGAACCGAGTTCCTGCCGGCGGCGATCACCGGCCGCACCGCCGACGGCCGGCCGCGGATCGCCAGCCTCGGCCGCGGCGGCTCGGCGCGGCTGTTGCCGCTCGCCGCCGCCGACGGTCTCGCCGAGCTGCCGGCCGAGGACGGCGACGTCGAGACCGGCGCGAGCGTGCGCTTCCACCCCTTCGCCACGGCGTTCGCGCTGTAGCGGCGCTGGTGACGGGCCTCAGCCGGCGGCGTACCTCACCCGGCGACGGGTCTCAGCCGGCGGCGACGGCGAGCCGCGTGGCGACCAGTGCCGCGAGGCGGTCGGATGCCGCGGCGATGCCGAGCCCGGCCGTGTCCAGCGTGGCGCTAGCGCGGGCGTAGAGCGGGGCGCGGCTCGTGAGGATCGTCCGCAGTTCCTGCATCGCCGCGCCGTCGCCGGCCATCGGCCGGAGGTCGCCCTGGCCGCGGACGCGCGCCATGTGCTCCTCCGGCTCCGCCTTCAGCCAGACCGTGAGGAAGGCCGACAGCAGCGTCTCGTAGGTGAGCGGGTCGGCGACGACACCGCCGCCGGTGGCGAGCACCAGCGGCCCCGGGCGGGCGACGACGGCGCCGAGCGCCGCCTGTTCGAAGCGGCGGTAGCCCTCCTGGCCGTAGAGGGCGAAGATCTCGCCGACCGACAGGCCGGTCGCCGCCTCGATTTCGGCGTTGAGCTCGACGAAGGGCCAGCCGCGGCGTTCGGCGAGGCGGCGGCCGAGGGTCGACTTGCCGGCCCCGCGCAGGCCGATCAGCGCCACCCGCTGCGGCGCCGTCCCGGGTCCGGCGAGCGGACCACCGCCGGCGAGCATCGCCCGGACCGCCGCGAGCCGCTCCGGCGAGGCCGCCCGCAAGAGCGCCTGCAGCAGCGGCCAGTCCGGCGGATCGGCGGCGTTCTCGGCGACGAGTTCGGCCGCGGTGGTGCCCATCGCCCCGGCGATGCGGCGGAGCAGCATGATCGAGACGTTGCCGCGGCCCGCTTCGAGCTCGGCGATGTAGCGCTCGGAGATGCCGGCGGTGCGGGCGAGCAGCTTGCGCGACACGCCGCGGACGGCGCGGGCGTGCCGCACCCGGCCGCCGAGGGCGGCGAGGAAGGCGGCGTCGTCGGCGCTGCGTCCGGCGACCTCCCCGGACCCTGGCGGCATCGGGTCGTGGTCGGCGGCGGCCGCAGGGGCGGCGATGTCGGTTTCGGCGCTCACGCTTGGAACGATAGTGCCGCCCCGCGTTGACAGCAACGGACCCGCCGGCGTTAGATGAATTATAATGCCATGTTGTCGCACCGCCGGCGGAAGACCGGCGGGCGGCGACGTTCCTTTCGGTCGGCCTGGGGAGGACGACGCATGCCGGGCGCATTCAACGCGACCACGGAACTGCTCGATCGCAACCTCGCGGCCGGCCGTGGCGACAAGGTCGCCTTCGCCGACCCCGGGCGCTCGCTCACCTATGGCGCGCTCGCCTTCGAGACGCGGCGGGTGGCGAACCTCTTCGCCCGCCTCGGCATCCGCCGCGAGGAGCGCGTCGCCCTCCTGATGCTCGACACCGTCGACCTGCCGGCGGTCTTCCTCGGGGCGATCCGCGCCGGCATCGTGCCGGTTCCGCTCAACACGCTGCTCACCGCCGACCAGTACGCCTACATCCTCGCCGATTCGCGCGCCCGCGCCGTCATCGTCTCGGCGCCGCTGTTGCCGGTGCTGGAGCAGGCGCTGGCGAAGCTCGCCGCGCCGCCGGTGGTGCTGGTCGAGGGCGGCGACGCCGGCGCCCACACGGCGCTCGACGCGGCACTCGCCGGAGAGAGCGACGGCTTCGACACCCTCGACACCCACCCCGACGAGACGTCGTTCTGGCTCTATTCGTCGGGTTCGACGGGCATGCCGAAGGGCACGCGTCACGTCCACACCAGCCTTCTGGCCACCGCCGAGACCTACGGGAAGACGGTGCTCGGCATCCGCGAGGACGACCTCTGCTACTCGGCGGCGAAGCTGTTCTTCGCCTATGGGCTCGGCAACGCCCTGACCTTCCCGATGGCGGTGGGGGCCTCGACCTTCCTTTGGCCGGAGCGGCCGACGCCAGCGGCGGTGTTCCGCATCCTCGCCGAGCGGCAGCCGACGATCTTCTACGGCGTGCCGACGCTCTATGCGGCGATGCTGGGCGACGCCGCCTCCACGGCCGAGGCCGGCTCGCCGCGGCTCAGGCTGTGCGTCTCCGCCGGCGAGGCGCTGCCGGAGCCGATCGGCACGGCGTGGACGAAGCGCTTCGGCGTCGAGATCCTCGACGGCGTCGGCTCCACCGAGATGCTGCACATCTACGTCTCGAACGCTCCCGGCGACGTGCGCTACGGCGCCTCCGGCCGGCCGGTGCCAGGCTACGAGGTGCGGCTCGCCGACGAGGCCGGCGCCGACGTGGCCGACGGCGAGGTCGGCGAGATGCTGGTGCGCGGGCCGTCGGCCGCCGACGGCTACTGGAACCAGCGCGACAAGAGCCGCCGCACCTTCGAGGGCGGCTGGACGCGCACCGGCGACAAGTACCTGCGCGACGCCGACGGCCGCTACGTCTACTGCGGCCGCGCCGACGACATGTTCAAGGTCTCGGGCGTGTGGGTGTCGCCGTTCGAGGTGGAAAGCGCGCTCATCACCCACCCCGCCGTGCTGGAGGCCGCCGTCATCCCGCACGCCGATGCCGACGGGCTCCTGAAGCCGAAGGCTTATGTCGTGCTGAAGAACGGCGGCGGCGGCGAGGGGCTTCACGCCAGCCTGCGCGACCACGTGAAGACCGCCGTCGGCCCGTGGAAGTATCCGCGCTGGGTGGAGGTGCTCGACGCCCTGCCGAAGACGGCGACCGGCAAGATCCAGCGCTTCAAGCTGCGCGAGATGGACGCGGCCCGAGCAGCCCCGGCCGGAGAGGCGCCGTGACGGCGCCGCTCGCGGCCGAGGGCCGACTTTCGATCGGCGGCGCCTCGCTCGAATACCGCTTCACCGGCCCGCAACCGGCCGACGCCCCGACGATCGTGCTGCTGCACGAGGGCCTCGGCTCGGCGGCGCTGTGGCGCGACCTGCCGGAGCGGCTGAGCGAGGCGACCGGCACCGGAGTCTTCGCGTACTCGCGCGTCGGCTACGGCCGCTCGAGCCCGGTCGCCCTGCCGCGGCCGCTCGACTACATGCACCGCGAGGCGCTCACCGTGCTGCCGGCGGTGCTCGACGCCATCGGCTTCCGGCGCGGCTTGCTCGTGGGCCACTCGGACGGCGCCTCGATCGCGACGATCTATGCCGGCTCGGTGCAGGACCACCGGGTGCGGGCACTGTCGCTGATCGCGCCGCACTTCTTCGTCGAAGACCTGTCGATCGCCTCGATCGCCGAGGCGAGGACAGCCTACGAGACCGGCGACCTCCGGGGAAAACTCGCCCGCTGGCACGGCGACGTCGACGGCGCGTTCTTCGGCTGGAACGGTGCCTGGCTCGATCCGGGTTTCCCGGCCGCCTTCGACCTCACCGAGGAACTCGCCTACCTGCGCGTGCCCGTGCAGATCGTCCAGGGTGCGAACGACCAATACGGCACCCTCCGGCAGATCGAGGTCGCGCGGGAGGAATGTTACTGCCCCGTCGACGTGACGCTCATCGACGGTGCCGGCCACACGCCGCAGCGCGAGGCACCGGAGGTGACACTGGCGGCGCTCGCCGGCTTCGCCAACCGGATGCTGCGGGATCACGGCGAGGGGCGGGTGGCGGCGACGGTCGAAGCGATGAATTAAACTGCATCTTTTCCAGTTCGTACGATTGCCGCGCCCGCCACTACTGCACTATCATTCACACATCCCTCAGGAGCCGCACCGCCGATGGCCGTCACGGAGAAAAGCCTCGCCCACGGCGCGACCGAGATCGACTTTCGCACCGAGCCGTCGCGCTGGCGCCACTGGCGGCTCGCCGTCGACGGCGCGGTGGCGACCCTGACGATGGACGTCGCCGAGGACGGCGGTCTGTTCGAGGGCTACCCGCTGAAGCTCAATTCCTACGACCTCGGCGTCGACATCGAGCTCGCCGACGTGGCGCTGAGGCTGCGCTTCGAGCACCCGGAGGTGCGCGTGGTGGTGCTGCGCTCGGGCAAGGAGCGGGTGTTCTGCGCCGGCGCCAACATCCGCATGCTCGCCGGCGCCACCCACACCCACAAGGTCGGCTTCTGCAAGTTCACCAACGAGACGCGCAACGCCATCGAGGACGCGAGCGCCCATTCCGGCCAGGCCTGGCTCGCCGTCGTCAACGGCACGGCGGCCGGCGGCGGCTACGAGCTCGCCCTCGCCTGCGACCACATCCTGCTCGTCGACGACGGGACGGCGGCCGTCTCCCTGCCGGAGGTGCCGCTGCTCGCCGTGCTGCCCGGCACCGGCGGGCTGACGCGGCTGACCGACAAGCGCAAGGTCCGCCGCGACCTCGCCGACGTGTTCTGCACCACCGAGGAGGGCGTGCGCGGCCGCCGTGCCGTCGCCTGGAAGCTCGTCGACGAGATCGCCCCGACGAGCCGGCTCGACGAGGCGGTGGGCGCGCGTGCCGCGGCGCTGGCGGCGGCCTCGACCCGGGCCGCAAGCGGTCCAGGGATCGCGCTCACCCCCATCGAGCGCCGCCGCACGCCGGGCGCGCTCGCCTATTCGTCCCTGACGGTGGCGATCGACCGCCGCGCCCGCACCGCCACGATCGTGCTCGCCGGGCCCGATGCGCCGCCACCCGCCGACATGGCTGGCGTCGTGGCGCAAGGGGCGGGCTTCTGGCCGCTCCGCCTCGCCCGCGAGCTCGACGACGCCATCCTGCACTTGCGGATGAACGAGCCGGAGATCGGCCTCCTCGTCTTCCGCAGCGAGGGCGAGCCGGGGGCGGTGCTCGCCTACGATGCGCTCTTGGCCGCCAACCGCGACCACTGGCTGGGCAACGAAATCCTGCTCCTCTGGAAGCGCGTGCTGAAGCGCCTCGACGTCACCTCGCGAACGCTGGTGGCGCTGGTCGAGCCCGGTTCCTGCTTCGCCGGCACCCTCGCCGAGATCGCGCTCGCCGCCGACCGCTCGTTCATGCTGATCGGCGAGCGCGAGGGCGACGGGCGGCCGGCTCCGGTGCTGACGCTCGGCGACTTCAACTTCGGTGCCTTCCCGATGGTGCATGGGCCGACGCGGGTCGCCAATCGCCACTATGGCGACGACGCTGCGGTGGAGCGGGCCCGCGCCGCGATCGGCACCGCGCTTGAGGCCGAGGCGGCGGAAGAGCTCGGCCTCGTCACCACGGCGATGGACGACATCGACTGGGACGACGAGGTGCGGCTGTTCCTCGAGCAGCGGGCGGCGTTCTCGCCGGACGGCCTCACCGGGCTCGAGGCCAACCTGCGCTTCCCCGGGCCCGAGACGATGGAATCGAAGATCTTCGCCCGGCTGACCGCCTGGCAGAACTGGATCTTCCAGCGGGCGAACGCCGTCGGCCCCGAGGGCGCGCTCGGCCGCTACGGCACCGGCCAGAAGCCGGCCTTCGATTTCGAGCGGGTTTGAGACAGGAGCCTCCGCCATGACCGGCATCCTCGCCGTCGACTACACCACCCGCATCCCCAACAATGTCGGCCTCGCCGAGGACCGCACGGTGCTGCGGGCGCTCGAGGGCTGGCATCCGGGCTACCTCGACTGGTGGCAGGACATGGGGCCGGAGGGCTTCCAGGACAGCCTCGTCTACCTGCGCACGGCGGTGTCGGTGGACCCGAAGGGCTGGGCGAAGTTCGACTACGTGAAGATGCCGGAATACCGCTGGGGCATCCTGCTGGCCCCGCAGGAGGAGGGCCGCCTCGTCAATTTCGGCGAGCACAAGGGCGAGCCCGCCTGGCAGGAGGTGCCGGGCGAGTACCGGGCGATGCTGAGACGGCTCATCGTCATCCAGGGCGATACTGAGCCGGCTTCGGTCGAGCAGCAGCGCCACCTCGGCAAGACGGCGCCCTCCCTCTACGACATGCGCAACCTGTTCCAGGTCAACGTCGAGGAGGGCCGCCACCTGTGGGCGATGGTCTATCTCCTGCAGAAATACTTCGGCCGCGACGGCCGCGAGGAGGCGAACGAGCTCCTGCGCCGCCGCTCCGGCAGCGAGGACGCGCCGCGCATGCTCGGCGCCTTCAACGAGGCGACGCCGGACTGGCTGTCGTTCTTCATGTTCACCTGCTTCACCGACCGCGACGGCAAGATGCAGCTCGAAAGCCTGGCGCAGTCGGGCTTCGACCCGCTGTCGCGCACCTGCCGCTTCATGCTGACCGAAGAAGCACACCACATGTTCGTCGGCGAGACCGGCGTCGGCCGCACCGTGCAGCGGACCTGCGAGGCGATGGTGGCGGCCGGTATCGACGATCCGACCGACATCCACCGCGTCCGGGCGCTCGGCGTCGTCGACCTGCCGACCATCCAGAAGAAGATCAACCTGCACTACGCGCTGTCGCTCGACCTGTTCGGCTCGGAGGTGTCGACCAACGCGGCGAACTTCTACAATGCCGGCCTGAAGGGCCGCTTCCACGAGACGCGCATCGACGACGACCACCGCCTGACCGCCGACACCTATCCGGTGGCAAAGTTCGTCGACGGTGCCATCCGCCTCGTCGACGAGCCGGCGCTGACGGCGCTCAACATGCGGCTGCGCGACGCCTACACCACCGACTGCGCCAAGAGCGTCGAGCGCTGGAACAAGGTGATCGAGAAGGCCGGCGTGACGTTCCGCCTGGCGCTGCCGCACGTGGCGTTCCACCGCCAGATCGGCGAGTTCCGCAACGTCCGGGCAACGCCCACGGGCGAGGTCGTTTCGCAGGCGGCGTGGGAGGCGATGCGCGACGACCTGCTGCCGTCGGCCGCCGACGGCGACTTCATCGCCGCGCTGATGCAGCCGGTGACGGAGCCCGGCCGCTACGCCTCGTGGATCGCCCCGCCGAAGCTCGGCATCGACAACAAGCCGGGCGACTACGAGTACGTGAAGATCGAGGTGTGAGCGCGCGGCCCGTCGACGGGCTCGACGCGGGGCCCGGGACCGGCCGCCCGCGCGGCCGCGCGGGCTTCCGTACCGGTCGTCAGCCGGCCTTCTCGTAGATCCGCTTCACCAGCTGGTCCTCGAGATCGCGCCAGAGCGTCTTCTTCGGCTTGTTCGACGCATAGGTGTCGATGAGGTGATCCCGCAGCAGCCGTTCCTGGTAGATCAGCTCGCGCGCGAACCGGAAGCGGGCGTCCGCCGAGGCGACGGTGAAGAAATACTTCAGCCACAGATCCTCGAGGCGGCGATAGTCGCGCTCGCCGTCCTTGATCTTCAGGTTCCACGGCTTCTCGCCGAGGAAATGCAGGATGCGCACGTCCCGCTCGCGCAGGAATTTCATCACGTCGGCATCGCTGGTCGGCACCAGCCGCTTGCTGAAATTGTAGCGCGAGTCGAGATAGGTCTTCTCCCTGTCGCGGAAGAAGACGTTGAGGACGGCCTGATCGGCCTTGCCGTGATCGCGGTTGACGGTGATGCCCTCGAGCGAGCGGGAGATCGTCTCCAGCATGTCGCCGTCGAGCATGTCGCCGCGGATCATCATGGTGCCGGTGTTGAAATAGGGCAGCGGCAGGTCGTGGACGTTGTCGTGGGCGCGCACCACGCAGAACTCGTGCTCGAGCTGGAAGAGAAGCTGCAGGCTGCCCAGCACGATCATGTCGCTGTCGAGCGTCACCACCCGCTCGTAGCCGTCGAGTGTGAACGCCTCCAGGATCAGGAAGGCGGCGCGAAGGCGCTTCGGCGTGTGGACGACCTCCTCCGCGAACCGGAAGATGCGCTCGAACCGGCGTGCATCGACCGCGTGGAAGCGGACATTGGGGGCAGCGCGGGCGATCAGTTCGCGGTTCTTCTGGGACAGCGGCGAGTAGGTGTCGTCGTGGAGGATGACGACCTCGCCGTCGAACCAGGGGTTTTCGCGCCGGAAGCTCGCCAGCATGACGATGGCGCCATAGACGAAGGGGTCGGAGACGACGGTCGCGACGCAGCTCGGCTTGCCGGGCGCCGCCTTTCGGTGGGCGGTCGTGCTCATGTCAGCGGCCGCCTCCATCGCCTGCGCCGGAGCGATCCCGGCGGCGACCGGGCCTGCCGCCCCTCATGAGTCCGGACGGGCGCACCATCAGCCCGACACCAGCGATTCGTACTCGACGCGGGGCAGGAGTTCGAGCCGGCCACCGCGCGTGGCGTTCCACATGCGGGTGCCGCGCTGCTCTGCCTCGCGGGCGACGATCTCGTAGGTCTGGAAGATCGGGCCGCCGGGCGTCCAGATGCGCACCAGGCTGTCGAACGACGTCGTCGCGCTGGTGTGCTGCTCGGGGCGATAGAAATAGGCCTTGGGATCGCTGTGCGCCGTCAGGCCGTAGTTGCAGTCGCAGCCGAGGAGGTAGATGTCGGTGATGCCGAAGTGCACGCACAACGGCACGCAGAAGGTCAGCAGCACGGTGTAGCCGTCGTCCATGCAGCGATTGAGATCGTAGTTCTGCGTGCCGATCTCGTCGATGACGAACTTCGGCTTGTCGAAGATGAGGCTGCGCAGGCGCGGCTCGGGCACGAGCCCGAGCTCGCGCATGTAGGAGGCGAACCGATAGGAGAAGAAGAAGGTCTGCTCCGTCTGCTTCTCGGAGACGAGACGGGCGAAGTCGGCGTTGATGTCCGGACTCTTGCCCCAGCCGCCGAACATCTCGTGCGAGGAGACGCAGTAGAATTTCGGATTTATGCGGCGGAAACGCTTGTGGTTGATGAACCAGTTGGCGACGAAGGTGATCTCATCCCGCAACAGGGTGAGGTCCTGCTGGTTGATCGAGGGGCCGTTGCCGAGGATGAAGGCGCGCTTGCCCTTGTAGATGTCCTTCATCGCGAGGATCTTGTCCCACTCGCCGGAGGCGGCGAACGAGCGCTCGTGGGCGAGACGCTGCTCCGCGAGCTTCTGCCAGCGGCTCGGCGCCACCGCGCGCCCGCCGATCGTCTTCGGCGTCATCGTGCGGTCGCGGTCCGACATCTGCAGCCCGTCGGGGGTCGCCGGGCCCTCGGAAACCGTCTTGCGGCGGATGACGCGCACCCGCGGCTCGTCCTCGTCGGCGGTGGCCGGCTCCCCGGCCGCCGGGGCCGGCGCAGCGGCGGCGCCGGTCGTCACCGCGGCAATGGTGGCGGCGCCGATCTGCAGGCGCTGCCCGGGCCTACCCGTCATCTGCCACGGCGACTTGCTGGCGGGGTCGATGAACACCAGCACGAAGCCGATCGGCTCGGCGCGTCCGACGACGAAGTCGAACTCGCAGAGCAGCCAGCCGTCCTTCAGGGGCGTCACCTCGACAGCGCGGACCTCGGCGTCGAGACGCCCGCCGGAGCGGCGCAGGGCGCGCTTCTCGAAATCGATCTGGAAGCGGAGGGTGCGCTGCACGTCGTCGGCATAGCGCAGGCGCACGGAGACGACCGGGACGTCCACCGCCCGCGCCGCGAAACGCAACTTGAACGCCGTACCGGCGGGTTGCGGCTGCAGCGCCACCGTCCAGGTGTGCTGCGCGAGTTCTTCGGTGGGTGCGAAGTCCCGTGTGCCTTGGAAGAGGGCCTCGGCGCCCTCGGCGGGCCGGCACGGCGGCTTCTCGGCGCTCCGGCTCTCCTTGACGTGCGAGCGGCTGAGCTTGCTGACGAGGACGCGGTCCGCGCGCTCGCGCTTCGCGGGTTTCCCGGCGGCCGCGGGCGCCGGCGCGGCGGTCTCGGCCGCCACTACCGGCGCAGGCCTGGCGACGACACTCACCTTCGGCGTCTGCGGGACCGGCGCTGCGGCGGCGACCGGCACCGCAACGGTCGGGACGGCCTCGGCGCGCACCACCGTCGGCTCGGCCCCGTCCTTCGCGCCGCCCGGGCGACCCCGGCCGTCGCGCGCCAGCGCCGCGAGTTCGTCCTTCAGCCTGGAGATCTCCGCGAGAAGGCGCTCGATCTGGTGCTCGAGCGCCTGGTTGCGGGCGAACTCTGCTGCCAGTTCCTTGCGGTAGAACTCTTCGCCCGCCGTCGTTTCCGACTTCATCACCGTCTCCGCAGCCCAATCATGGTGGTTCCGGAGGCGCCGCGGCTGCCGGTGCCACGGCTGTCCCCGCACCCCTTCGCGTCTCTCCCTCTCGTGCCGCTGGCGCGGTTCGTCATCCGTCGATCGTTCCTTCGCGTACCGCCAGCAGCCTCTCCGCGAGTTCGCGCAGGGCGCCCCGCCCGCCGCGCCTGGCCGTGACGATGTCGGCGAGCGCGACGACGTCCGGGTGCGCATCGGACGGAACGACGGCGAGCCCGGCCGCCTTCAGACAGGCGGCATCGTTGATATCGTTGCCAATGTAGCAGGCCTGCGCAAACGGCACGCCCTTTTCGGCGAGCCAGCGTGACATCTCCGGCAGTTTGTCCTCGATGCCGTGGCGAACCTCGACCTTGAGCTTGCGCCCGCGCGCGGCGACGACGCTCGAGACCTCCTTCGACAGGATGAGGAGGTGCAGGCCGCGCTTGCGCAGCATCTCGACGCCCATGCCGTCGGAGCGGCTGCAGGTGACGTACTCGTCGCCGTCGATGCCGACAGTGACGCGATCGTCGGTGTGGACGCCGTCGAAGTCCATGACGAGGGCCCGGATCCCCGCCACCCGCTCGTCGAGCGTCCGGGCGGAGGCGCCGGCGATGCGGGCGACGGCCTCCGCGACCGCGAGATCGAGCGGGCTGTCGATCTCCGCGCAGGGGACGTCGATCGGCACCGCGATGACCGGCCCGCAGAAGCGGGTGCGCCGCTCGAGAAAGGCGGCGGTCCGCATCACATAGATGCTGCCCGTCTCGCGGAACTGCGGCGGCAGATCCTGCCGGCGCTTGCGCGGCTCCGTCCAGACGTGGTTGACGCCGACCGCGAAGCCGTCGGCTCCCGTCGTCCACAGGAAGCCGTGATCGGCCGCCACCGACAGCGCCGCCGCCGCGCGCGGGTCGTCGAGGGCCGCGACGCAGCGGTCGATCTCCTCGGCGGTGGTGAACGGGGACGTGCACTGCAGGAACACGACGAGGTCCGGCTGACGGCCCTCGCCGGCCAGCACCTCGAGCACGTGCAGCAGTGCGGCCTCCGAACTCGCGGTATCGGTCGACAGAGCGTCCGGGCGCATGATGGCCCGCGCGCCGTGGGCCACGGCGACGGCGGCGATCTCGGCGTCGTCCGTCGATACGATGACGTCGTCGACGCGCGCCGCGGCGCACGCGGCGTCGACGCTACGCGCGACGAGCGGCACACCACCGACGAGGCGGAGGTTCTTGCGCGGGATGCCCTTGGACCCCCCGCGCGCCGGAACGATGCAGACGACGCTCACCGGCCCTCCCCGACGGCCGCGGGCCGTCAGGCGACGTGGCGCGTGGGCTGTGACTGCTCGCGCTTCAGCTTCGCACGCTGCACCGCCTCGACGTCGAGGATGTCCTTGTGCTTGTAGGTCAGCGCCTTCGCCACGTTGGTGAGGTCGCGCTTCAGGCGGCGGAGGCCGTCCGGCTCAAGGCTCGCGGCGTGGTCGGTGCCCTTCCAGGTGCGATCGAGCGTGAAATGACGCTCCACCCAGGTGGCGCCGAGGGTCATCGCGGCGATGTCGGCGGCGATGCCGAGGTGGTGCCCGGAGAAGGCGATCGACTTGACGCGATCGCCGTAGAGGTCCTTCAGGCGCTTCACCTCCATCAGGCACAGGTCCTCGAAGGCGACCGGATAGCCGGACGTGCAGGCGTAGAGCACCACGTCCTTGGCGCGGCCCTCTCCCTCGAAGAACGCGACGACGTTCTCGATCTCGGCGAGCGTCGTCATGCCCGTGGAGACGTGGATCTCGCCCGGGTAGTTGCGGCAGAGCCAGCCCTGCAGCTCGAAGTTGAGGTTCGTCGCCGAGGGGATCTTGATGAAGTCCGGCTTCAGCTCGGCGATCTGGATCGCCGACGTGAGGTCCCAGACCGAGGTGGAGTAGACGATGCCCTCGGCCTCGCAATAGCGCTTCAGCTCGGCGTGCTGGTCGACCGAGAACTCCAGAAACTCCCGGTGCTCGCCATAAGACCGCCCATAGGCGTTCGACGGTACGGGATGCGGCGCCTCGTACTCGGCCGGCGTGAGCAGCTCGCGATTGTTGCGCTTCTGGAACTTGACCGCGTCGACACGGCAGATCTTTGCCGCGACGCTGATCAGTTCCTTGGCGATATCCATATCACCTTTGTGATTGCATCCGATCTCGGCAATAAGCTTGGCCATCTGAAAATCCAATATCTCGCTCGGAAGGCATTTCGCGGATGCGAGACTGGGCATGAAGCCGGCGATCCGACAAGGGGGGGCGAGATCAGGTGTTTGCGAGCGACCCCGGCGGATGCCCGAGAATGGCCGTTTCCGCGTCGCCACACTTCCTGATTGCGGGATCGTATCGCCCACCGCAGCGCAGCAATCGGCGGTCGTGCCACCGCGGCGGGAGCAGCGATATGGACCTCAGACGACGGCAACGAAATCGTGATCGTCGCGTTCATCGTTCGATCACATGAGCTTGCGACGGAACCGCCCGCGTCGCGAGGCGATCTGCCATCGCCGACTGGGGAGCCTGCTTTCCCATTGCTTGCCGTTCGCCTCCGCACGCTCGACGGACGAACCCGGCCGCCGGGACGGCGCTTGCACGTTGCGGGCGCGCTGGCGACAATGGGGTCGAGGGCGGTCGATCGAACCGCGATCCGGGCGCCGGCAGGGTTGCGAGCGTCACGATCGAGGACCGCGCCTCGCAAGGTCCGGGGCGGGCCGGGCGTGAGGAGGGGGCCTCTCGCCGGCGCCGACATCTCCGGCCGTCGCGATCACCGCGAGCGCCCGCGGCGATCGCTCCGACGGCACCACCGCTTTCCCGCCTGACTCTTCGCTTCCCGCCTGCGCTGCCCGATCTTCTGCCGACGAGGGGTTTTCGACCGACGATGGATCCCGCCGCCAAGTCACAAGAGTCCATTTCGGAATGCGTCCTCCTCGAGCGTTGCAGCAGCGGATCACGAACCCTCCTGATCGTCTTCGCGGCCGCGAACGCCCGGTCGTTCACCTTCTACAACACGACGCGTGGACTGCCGTGCGACGTCCTCTACGTGCGGGACCCGCGCAAGAACGCCTGGTTCCAGGAGGGCTTCTTGGAGATGCCGGGGCTCGACGCCTCCGTGGCGTTCCTGCAGGGGCTCGCCGCGGCCTATGACCGCGTCGTCGTCTCGGGCGCCTCGATGGGCGGCTACGCGGCGATCCTGTTCGGCAGCCGGATCGGCGCCGCCCGGATCTTCGCGCTCGGCCCGCAGACGCAACTCAACCACAACTACAGCCGCTCGCCGCGCCGGGATGTCACGCTGCGCGTCCCGGACCTCTCCGCCGAGGTCGCGGCCTCGCCGCTGGGTCAGATGCACATGATGGTGGGGGTGCTGGACGCGGTCGACTATTTCAACGTCGTCCGGCTCGTCGATCTCGGCGGCGCCGAGGTCTATTGCTTCGAGGACGAGGACCACTTCCTCCCGAAGTCGCTGGCGAAGTCGGAGGCGCTGACGCGTCTTTTCGCGGCGGCGGTGGCGGGCGAGGCGCTCGACCCCGCACCTCACCCCTACGTGTCGCGCGCGGGCCTCGACATCGCGCGCTGCGAGATGATCCGCGCCGTCGTCCCGCTGATGTTCGAGAAGCGCGACTATCGGACCGCCAGGGCGCTGGTGCGACCCTTTCTGGCTCACGAGCCGCCGTGGGCGCTCGCCCACTATCTCTGGGGCGCCTCGTCCTTCAAGGACAACCTGTTCGGCCCGGCGATGCGGGAACTGAAGACGGCGGCGAACATGTTCCCGAACTCCGTCGACTACAACATGCTCGCCGCGGAGGCCGCCTTGCACGCGGGCGACCAGACCGGCGCGCAGACGTTCGCGCGGCGCGTGCTGGCGGTCCGCTCCAGCAACCCGCGGGCCCGCGCCATCGTCGAAGGGCAGACGCCCGCCGTGGAAACCGGCGCCATCGCCCTGGACGAGGCGCCGCCGGAGTAGAGGGCTGGGGTCGAAGGGCCGGGCTAGCGCCGGGGTCGGAGACCTCTACGGCCCGCGGCCGAGCACCCTGTCCGCCTCCACCACGGCGCCGAAGACGTGGTAGAGCGTGCTCGCCGGCACGTGCGCGACGATCGGCCGGCCCGCACCGTCGAACTGATCGATCCAGCCACCGGCGATCGGCCCGGCGAGATAGCCGTCGCGCAGGCGTTCGAGCGCCGCACAGGCGGCGGCGACCGCGCCGTCGCGACCGGCCTCGGCCTCGGCGAGCCAGGCCTTGGCGAGCTCGGTCTGCGGCCAGCAGCGGCGGGTCGTCCGCTGCGTCTTGCCGGTCCGCCGCGCCACGTCGGGCAGGAACCCGGTAGCCGGGTCGGCGAACCGCAGGCCGTCGTCGAGCAGCCGGCTCGCCAGCGCCGCGCGCGGCAGCCCGAAAATCGCCTCGTGGCGGCGCAGCAGCCACGCCCACTCGACCATGTGGCCCGGCTCGACGACGTCGCCCTCTGGCGTCGCGAGACGCCCGAGGCTTTCGTCGAAGTGCTCGAGCAGGAGGCCGGTCTCCGTGCACAGGAAGTGCCGCTCGAGCAGCGCGCGCAGGCCGGCGATCCGCGGGGGCGCCGCCGTGTGGGCGAGGGTCTCGTGGAAGGCGAGCATCGCCTCGAACGCGTGCATGTGGGGGTTCTGGCGGCGCGGCAGGGACGGCGGCACGCTCTCGTGGAACCCGCCCTTCCCGTCGTCGAAGAGTTCGTCGACGAACCCGAGCGTCTCATCGACGAGGGCGAGCACCTGCGCGTCGCCACTCACCCGCGCGAGCCAGGTGAGGGAGAGGAGGACGAACATGTGGTCGTAGGTGTCCCGGCGGGCATCCGCGACGCCGCCCTCCGGCGTCAGCAGGTGGACGTAGCCGGGCGCCCCGTCCGGCGCCCGGCCCGCCAACAGCATGAATTCGAGGATCTCGAAGGCGACGTCCCGTCCGCCCGGATACCAGCCGAGGGCATCGGCGTGGGCATAGACGTAGATCTGCCGCGCCTTCACCCGCAGCCGCTTGATGGCTGTGAGGTCCGGCGTGCCGTCGAGATGCAGGCGTTCGTGCACTCCGCCGTGGACGCGGTCGCGTCCGATGCCCGCCCACAGCGGCAGGGCCTCGTCGGTGATGAAGCGCCGCAGGTCCGCCGCCAGGACGGCAGCCGGCGGCGGCTGCGCCCCCGCCGTCGCCATCGGGTCCCCGGCTCGAAGCCCGTCTCGCATGCAGTGCCTCACCCCCGAACCAACCGTGCCGCCTGCTGCCCCGCACCGGGCTCGTCACGCAAGGGGCTTGCCACGACGGCCGTGCCGAAGGAAGGGCGCGCGCGTTGCCGCGCCTCGCACGGTCAGAGGCGCTTGAGGAAACGGCCCTCGCACAGCACCCGCTCGACGAAGTCCCGCTCGAAGTCGATCGCGTGCATTTCGCCCACCTGCAGGCGATTCTCACCCACATCGAAATAGTGCATGCCGCTTCCCTTGAAGAACGCGAAGCCGGCGATGTCGTAGTCCCGCTGGCAGAAGAACTCGAGGAGCTGGATGATCCGGAACCCGGTGGTCGGCTTGGTATAGGTGGCGCCGTCGGTGGCCGCGAGGACATAGGACGGCAGGAAGGTGGCGCGCTCGAACGGCACGTCGACGCGCAGGCGACCCTTCAGATATTCGTCGACGGGGGGATACTGGTTGAGGGTGTCGTTCTGCGCGAGGATGTGTGCGCCCCCGAGGCTGCCCGGATCCGGACGCGCCAGGCGATGCGCCCGCGTGTACCAGATTGACGTCTTGCGCCCGACGTCCGCCTCGAAGCCGCTGGTGCGGAAGTCGTTGAGGCGGATGACACAGTCGTGGGCGTCGATCGCCCGCCCGAGCTTCGAGCCGAGGACGGTCGGGGCGTTGCCGACGAGCACCACGCTCGCGGCGCGCTCCACGACGGCGAGGGTGTCGAGGAAGCGGGCGTTGCACTCGGCCGCCCGCCGCAGCGGATGCACGCGCAGGCCGTCGGGGGTGAAGACGGTGCCCGGACGCTGGCGCGTCGCCGCCTCGACCTCGTCGCGCAACGATCGGACCGACTGGTACAGCGGGGCGAGGGCGGCGGCGACATCGCCGGAGTGGCCCGCCATTGCTGCGCCGAAGGCGCGCAGGGCGTGCACCCAACCGAAGCCCGGCGCCCGCTCGGGAAAGCGCCGCAGCCACGTCTCGAGCGCGTCCGTGCGGCCGAGATAGGCGAGGCAGCGGGCCACGCCGGGGGCCGCCTCGGCGTTACCGGGATCGAGCGCCCGCGCCTGCACGTAGGCCTCCAGGGCGGCGGCCCAGTCGAGCCGGCGCTCGCGCACCTGGCCGCGCTTCACATAGAGGCTCGCCTCGCCGGGGAAGCGGGCGATGCAGCGCTCCACCTCCGCCGCCGCCTCGTCGAAGCGGCCCGACTGGAAGAGGGCGAGGGCGTAGTGCTGGTGGTCGCGGCGATCCTGGGTGCGCTCGAGCACGGCGCGCCGGAGCGCGACGGCATCGGCGGCGCACCCCTCGATCATCAGCCGGCCGGCGAGCATGCGCGCCGAGTGGAGGTCGTCGAGGGCGGTCGCCGGGTCGTCGGCGATGTCGACGGTGCGCCCCCGTTCGCTCTCCGCCCACCGCTCCGCGTGGGCGAGCCAGGGGTCGTCCGGATTGGCCCGCCGCGCCTCGGCGAGGCAGTCGCCCCAGGCCTCCCAGTCGCCGACCTCCTGGAAGGCGCGGGCGAGGTCGCGCCAGTGGCCGGCGCGGGCGGGCTGGGTGTCGGCGAGCCCCCAGAGCACGTCCTCCGCCTCCGACAGGCGCAAGGCGGCGGCGAGCGAGCGGCCGACCCCGGCCTTGAACCGGGGCTCCGGCCACTGTTGCTCCGCCCGCTGCCATTCGGCCAGCGCGGCCTCCGGGGTCTCCAGGCGGTCCGCCATCTTGCAGGCGCGATGGGTCGCGCCGGCGTCGGTGCCGACGTGGGCGCGCAGCACCGCCCGGGCCTCGCGGCCATGACCGGCGGCCAAGAGATCGTGATGGAGGGCGATGCAGGTGGCGGCATCGAGGCCGGCCCCGCTGCGCGCCACGGTGCGGGCAAGCGCCAGAGTCGGCAGGCCGAGGCGCCG
>CAMDHY010000076.1 GCA_945898215.1 Pseudoxanthobacter soli DSM 19599
GCCGGATAGCGCTCGCCATGATGGAAGGGCAGGTCCATCGCCAGGTGGTCGGTGATGATCGAGCCCGGCCGCACGCCGATCACCGGCCCGCCGCCGCCCGCCGCCGGCACCCGGAAGGCCTCGGCCGTCACGGGCGTGAGCTTCATTGACGACAGCCCGACCGGCGCCGGCGGTTCTCCGCGCGCCGCGAACAGCTCCGGCGTCACGATCCGCCCGGCCGAGATCACCCGGCGCACCGTGCAGGCTTCGAGGTTCTCGACCAGCACGATGTCGGCCCGCCGCCCCGGCGCGATCAGGCCGCGGTCGCGCAGGCCGAACGCCTGGGCCGCCGACCAGGTGGCGGCGCGGTAGGCGTGCAGCATCGGCGCGCCGTTCCTGATCACCGTGCGGATGACGTGGTCGATGTGGCCCTCCTCGAAAATGTCGAGGGGGTTGCGGTCGTCGGTGCAGAGGCTGCACAGGCACGAGCTCTCCACCGTGATCGCCGGCGCGAGGCGGGCGGCGTCCTTGGAGGCGGTGCCGTCGCGGATGAGGAGCTGCATGCCCTTCGACAGCTTCTCCTGCGCCTCGTCGAGCCGCGTCGTCTCGTGACAGGTGCGTACGCCGGTCGCCAGATAGGCGTTGAGGTCGCGGCCGGTGAGGAGCGGCGCGTGGCCGTCGATGTGGCGGTCCTGGAAGGCGGCGAGCTTGGCGAGGCAGCCGGGGTCCTTGTTGAGCACGCCCGGCACGTTCATGAATTCGGCGAGCCCGGTCACCTTCGGATGGTCGCGGTAGGGCAACAGGTCCTCGGCCTCCAGGCGCGCCCCGGAGGTCTCGAGCGTGGTGGACGGCACGCAGGAGGAGAGCTGCACGCGCAGGTCCATCACCGTGCGCTCGGCGCAGGCGATGACGTAGTCGAGGCCCTCGCGCCCGAGGACGTTGGCGATCTCATGCGGGTCGCAGACGGCCGTCGTCGTGCCCGCCGGCAGCACGCAGCGGTCGAACTCGAAGGGCGTTACCAGCGTCGATTCGACGTGGACGTGGGTGTCGATGAAGCCCGGCACGGCGAAGAGCCCGCGCCCGTCCACCACGGTGCGCCCCTCATAGGTGGCGTAGGTCCCGACGATGCGGTCGCCGGTGACGGCGATGTCGGTCTCGGTGATCTCGCCGGTGACGACGTTCAAGAGCCGCACGCCCTTGACGACGAGGTCGGCCGGTTCGCGCCCGAGCGCCTGGTCGATGCAGGCTTCCAGGAAGGGGATGTCGGCACGGGTCGTCCGGTCGGCACGGGTCGTCATGGGTGTCCTCCGTCGGGCTAGCGTGCCCCGTGGCGGCGGCGGCGTCCAGCGGCGCGGCCGGCCCGGCGCCGCCGGTCGCGTCTTGTGCTGTTGGCCCGGCCGCCAGGCGGGTTGCGCCGGGCGGTCGATCCGCCGCAAATTCACCGCAGGAATCAGGTTGCAGATGGGGTTGATGCAGGACGCCCGCGAAGACCTTTCCCTCGATCTGTGGTTTGAGGCCGTCTCCTCGGCGGTCCTGCTGCTGTCACCTGACGCCCGGATCGTACGCGCCTGCAACGGCGCGGCGGCCGAACTCCTCGATCGCCCCGCCGCCTGGCGACCCGACGCGCCCTCTGTCGCCCTCGACGACCTGCTCGGCCCGGCCGCGGCCCTCGTCGTCGCCCGCCACGTGGCGGCGCCGACGCTCCCGCCCGGCACCTGGATGCCGCTGCTCTTGTCCGTCCGCGGCGAGACGCGCCACATCGGCGTCGCCTGCCGCCGCTACGGGGCGGGCTGGCTCGCCAGCATCGAGCCGCGCGAATCGGTGGCGGCGATCGGTGTCCCGGACGGCACGTTCCGCCGCGCCTTGGATGCGGTGCCGATCGGCATCGACATCTTTGACGAGGACTTCCGCGCCGTCTTCTGCAACGAGTACCTGATCCGCACGCTCGGCTACTACGGCTTCAACACCGCGCCGACCTTCGACGCCTGGTTCGAGAACGCCTATCCGGACCCGATCTACCGGGCCGAGGCGGAGGCGACGTGGAACGCCGCCGTCGCCGCCGTGCGGGCCGGCGCGCCGGTCGCCGACCAGGGCGAGTGGTGGGTGCGCTGCGAGGACGGCCAGACCCGCCGCCTGCGCTTCATCCTGCAGCCCTTCGGCCGCTACAGCCTGCAGATCACCCTCGACATGACCGAGCGCTACCGGGCCGACAGCGACCTGTTGCGGCTCGCCTTCTTCGACGAGCTCACCGGCGCCTCGACGCGCGTGCATTTCCGCGAGGAGACCGAGAAGCTGACGGCACGCGCCCGCTCCGACGGCCTGCTGGTGACGCTGATGCTGCTCGACGTCGATCACTTCAAGTCCATCAACGACCGCTACGGCCACGGTGCCGGCGACACCGTTCTGCGCGAGGTGGTCGGCCGCAGCCGCGCCGTGGTGGGGGAGGGGGCGGTGGTCGCCCGCCTCGGCGGCGACGAGTTCGTGATGGTGCTGTCGCCGAACGACCCACGCCGGGCGCCGGTCGTCGCCGAGGCGGTGCTGCAGGCGGTGGTCGGCGAGCCGGTGCCGGCCGGGCCGCTCGCCGTGGCGGTGACGGCGAGCATCGGCGTCTTCGAGGGCGACCCGCGCTGCCACACCCTCGACCGCATGATGGAACTCGCCGACCGCGCCCTCTACGTCGCCAAGCAGGACGGCCGCGGCTGCCTGCGCTTCGCGGTGGCGTGATGGCGGGGGACGGTCGGATCGTCGCCGTCAGGCCGGCGGGCCCTTCAGCTCGATGATGCCGCCCTCCGGATCGCGGACATAGAGCGAGGGACCCTCGCCCTCGGACCCGTAGCGCGGGCCTGATTCGATGACCGCGACACCATGGCGGGTGAGGTGGACCGTCAGCGCCGCCTCGTCGTAGGGCCGCACGCCGGCGCACACGTGCTGGACATTGTGGCCGTCCGGCCCTGGCGCCGGCCCGCCGCGACGGCCGAGCTCGCCGTCCTGCGACCGCAGCCTAGCCTGCCGCGGGGGCCGGCGCGAGGTCGACCCGACCCGCCGCCCTCAGGCCGGCCGCACGCCGAGCAGCCTCGCATAGGCGTCGAGGGCGGCGGCGTGGTCCGCGTCGGCGCGCAGGCCGACGTGGCCGTCGGGGCGGACGACGATCAGCGTCAGCCCGTCGATGCCGAGATCCGCCGCCGCCGCCGAATCGAGGTGCGCCGGCCCGCCGCCGCTGCCGGCGCGGGTGCTGAGCGCGAAGCTCGCCTCGATCACGGGCGTGGCCGTGCGGGCTCTGACGGCGCGGTGGGCATCGGCGAGTTCGTCCTCCGTCACCCCCGCTCCGCCGATCAGGATCGCCGTGTGGCCCGGGCGGCTCGCCAGTTCGTGGAGACGGCCGGAGCCGCCTCCCGCGGGTCGGATCACGATGGAATCGGGCAGCCGCTGACCCGGGGCGAGTGCGTCCCGACGGTCGCCCATGACGATCGGCGAGGCGCCGTAGTCGATGTCGAGCTCCGCTTCGGCGATCGCCTCGTGGTGGCGCGAGGCCGGGTCCGCGAAGACCGCCCGGATCGCCCTGTCGCGGTCGCGCCGGTCGCGTGCGTCCTTCATGGTCTGCATGCTCTCGGCCTGGTCGCCCTCGGCCGTCACCAGTTCGGCGACGGGACGCCGCTCCGCCTCGTAGCTGTCGAGCAGGGTCTCGGGACAGGTGCCCTGGCAGACGAGCGCGAGCTTCCAGGCGAGGTTGAAGGCGTCCTGCAGCCAGCTGTTCATGCCGTGGCCCTGGGCGGGGCTGCAGGTGTGGGCGGCATCTCCCGCCAGAAACAGGCGGCCGGCACGGAACGAGCGCGCCACTGACGTGAGGCAGTGGAAGCGTGTCGGGTTGGCGACGCCGCCGAAGTGCACGTCCGGCAGGTAGCGCCGCAGCGTCCGGGCCGCGTCGTCGACGAGATCGGACTCATCGCTGCTCGGCCGGAGATAGACCCGCCAGCTCTCGCCGGGCAGCGCGGTCAGGATGACCGGAATCTCGTCGAGATAGGCGTAGTTGGCCTCGAACGGCTGCCGCCAGTCCTCGATCGTGGCGTCGAAGACCGCCCACGGCTCGGCGATGTCGTGGCCGTCCTGCTCGATGCCGGCGAGGGTGCGGACGGTACTGCGGACGCCGTCGCATCCGACCACCCACGTCGCGAGAACCCGGACGGTCGAGCCGGCCTGATCGAGGGTCGCGACGACGCCGTCGTCGCGGACGTCGAGGTCGACGAGCCGCGTCGAGCGCGTGACCGTGCCGCCGTGGCGGGTCAGGTAGTCGGTCAGAATGGTCTCGGTCACCTCCTCCGAGATGCCGATGTTGAATGGGTAGCGGCTGCCGCAGAGCGACAGGTCGATCTCCCCCAGCACCGCGCCGTCGGAGTGCAGGCGCGCCCAGCGCTGCTTGACGCCCGCGGCGAGCAGCGGTTCGGCGATCCCGAGCGCATCGAAGACCTCGAGCGAGCGCGGGTGCACCACCGTCGCCCGGTCCCAGTCGAGCGGTGCCTCATGGTCGTCGACGAGGAGACACCGCACGCCGCGGCGCTGCAGTTCCGCCGCGAGCAACAGCCCCGTCGGGCCCGCTCCCACCACGAGCACGGACACACTGTCCATCATCAAGAGCTCCCCCGAGCATCGCCACCCGCGTCCAGCCGGACGACGCCAATATGGGCCGCCGGCGCGCGCCCGGAAAGCGGACGGCGGGTCGCGTCTTGTGTGAAGCCGTGCCGCAGCCGAGACCGGCGGCAGCGCGCGGCCGCGCTCAGGTGACGGCGGAGCGGACGCGCGGGCGGCGCGCGGACAGCGGCGTCTTCGCCGGCGGCGGACCGGACGCCGACGCATCCACCCCCACCACCCGCAGTACCGCGGCCGCGATCGTCTCGGCATGGCCGGCGAGCTTTCCCTCGAGCCGGCCGTAGAGGTGGAAGACCGCCGGCTGCACGACGGTGCCGAGCGCCAGCGCTGTGGCGAGGGCGACGTCCTGCGGCGGGATTTCGCCGGCCGCCACCGCCTCTGCGAAGACCCGCTCGAGTGCCGAGACGACGTTGCCGGCGTCGTCGTCGCGGTCGACGAAGCGCAGGTGGTCGTGCTGGTTGAGGAGCAGGAAGCCGAACAGCGTCGGCTCCTCGTCGAACATCCGGCAGAAGTGGCCGACGAGGGCGGCGACGCGGCCGGGGAAGCCCGGCACCGCGGCGCACAGGCCGCCGATGTCGGCGGCGAGGCGGGCGTAGCCGTCGAGGAAGAGGCTGCGGGCGAGCGCCTCCTTCGACGGGAAGTGGCGATAGAGCGCCCCCTCGGCGATGCCGGCGGCGCGCGCGATGTCGCGCACCGAGGTGCCGTCGAAGCCCTTCTCTGCGAAGAGCTGCAGCGCCGCGGTGGAGATCCGCTCGCGCGTCGGCCGGCCGTCGCGGCCGCGCTTCGGCGGCAGGTAGTAGTTGGGCGTCATTCGGCTGCCCCCGCGGCTGCCCCCGCGGCTGCCCCCGCGGCCGCCGGCGCGCCCGCACCAGCCTGCGCCGCCCGCTCCGCGGCGAGGCGGGCGATGCCGACATAGTCGGTCTTGCCGGAGCCGAGCAGCGGCAGCTGCTCGACGACGATCACCTCCGACGGGAACATCAGTTCGGCGGCGTGGGCGGCCCGGCCGGCCTCCATGACGGTGGCGCGGGTGAGCCCCTGGTCGGTCGTCACCAGCACGACGCGCTCGCCCTTGCGCGGGTCGGGAAGGGCCACGGCCGCGTGCTGGTGCTCCGGGAAGGCCGCCTGCACGAAGCTCTCCACCGCAGACAGCGACACCATCTCGCCGGCCACCTTGGCGAAGCGCTTCAGCCGGCCCTTGATGGCGACGAAGCCCTCGGCGTCGATGGCCACGACGTCGCCGGTATCGTGCCAGCCCTCCGGCGGCGGTTCGATGACGCCCGGCGCCTCGACACGCAGGTAGCCCAGCATGACGTTCGGCCCGCGCAGCATCAGCCGGCCGCCGACCTCGACGCCGTCGACCGCGTCGAGGCGGTGCTCAAGCGCCGGCAGGAGCCGGCCGACGCTGCCGGCCTTGTTGAACATCGGCGTGTTCACCGCCACCACCGGCGAGGCTTCGGTGATGCCGTAGCCTTCGAGGATGCGCAGGCCGAAGCGCTCCGACCACACCTTGCGGGTCTCCGGCTTCACCGGCTCGGCGCCGGCGACGACGAAGCGCAACGAGCGGAAATCGTAGGCGTTGGCCGAGCGGGCGTAGCCGGTGAGGAAGGTGTCGGTGCCGAACAGCGCCGTGGCGTTGGTCGCGTAGACGAGTTCCGGAATGATCCGGTAGTGCAGCGGCGAGGGGTAGAGGTAGGTCTTCACGCCCGAGACGAGCGGCAGCATCAGCCCGCCGGTCAGCCCGAACGAGTGGAACACTGGCAGCACGTTGAAGATGATGTCGGCGGGGCCGAAGTCGATGCGGGCGGCGACCTGCGCGCAGTTCGCCAGGATGTTGCGGTGGGAGAGCACGACGCCCTTCGGCGTTCCCTCCGAGCCGGAGGTGAACAGCACCACCGCCGGCGCATCCGGGTCGCCGCGCGGGATGGAGCGGGCGCCCAGGAAGCCGTGCAGCTTGTCCATCGTGCCGATCGAGGCGCGCAGGTCCTCCAGCATGACGACACGCACCGCCGCCGAGAGCGCGGCGATCTCCTTCTCGAGCCGCGCCTTCTCGACGAAGGCGCGGGACGAGTAGACGGTGCGCACCTCCGCCGCCCGGCATGCGGCGACGAGGTTCGCCGGCCCGGCGGTGAAGTTCAGCATCGCCGGCACGCGGCCGATGCGCAGGAGCGCGAGCAGCACCACGGCGACGCCGGCCGAGTTCGGCAGGAGGACGCCGACCTTCTCGCCCGCCACCGTCTCTGCGGCGAACTTGCGGGCGAGCACCGAGGTGGCGAGCAGCAGCTTCGCATAGGAGAGCTCGGCCCCCATGGGGTCCTGCACGGCGATGCGACCGGCGCCGTACTTAATGGCGGCGGCGGCGACCGCCTCCGGCAGAGTGCGGTCGATCGGCGTCGTGCGGAAGATCGCGTCGGCCATCTCGTCGGTCAGGGCGGCGCCGGCGGCGTGGCGGCGCCGGCGGCCGACCAGCGTCGGGTCGACCTCGAGCCGGCGGGAGGGCAGGATCGTCACCGTCACCTTCGGGAACCAGGCCTTGTTCGCCTGCTTGCGGTCGAGGTGGGAGAACGGCGTCCGCTCCAGCCCGTCGATGCGCACCGGCACCACCGGCGCCTCCGCCTTGTCGGCGATCAGGGCGGCGCCGTCGTAGATCTTCATCAGCGAGCCGGTGACCGTGATGCGGCCTTCCGGGAAGATGACGAGGCTGTCGCCGGCCTTCACCTGGTTGATGAGGGCGCGCGTCGCCATCGGCTTCGTCGGGTCGAGGGCGTAGGTGCGGGCGAGCTTCAGGAACGGCTTCACCCACCAGCGCGTCGCGATCGTCTTGTCGATGGCGAACACCGGGTCGGTGTCGAGCAACGACATCACGAGCGGCGCGTCGAGGAAGCTCACGTGGTTGACGGCGATGACGGCGTTCGGGCCGGCGTTGCGGAGGTGCTCCTCGCCGTGCACCTCGAGGCGGAAGGCGAAGCGGAAGATCAGGAGCACGAGATCGCGCACGAAGCTGCCCGGCAGCAGCTTCGCGATCACCACCGAGGCGACGAGCGAAGCGGCACTGGTCAGGGCGAACAGCGTCGCGGCGCCGAGGCCGGCCGCCTGCAGGGCGACGATGATCACGGTGGCCGCCACCATGAAGGCGGCGTTCAGGACGTTGTTTCCGGCGATGACGCGGGCGCGCTCGTCCTCGCCGGACGAGGCCTGCATCCAGGCGAACACCGGCACAATCAGCAGCCCGCCGGCCGTGGCGACGCCGACGAGGTCGAAGGCGGCGCGCAGGCCGTGCGGGTCGGAGAAGAAGGTCGCCCAGGTGACGCTGCCGGGCGCGGGGGCGTCGCCCATCATCAGGAGCCCGAGGTCGAGCCCGAACAGACCCATCAGGGCCGAGCCGATCGGCGCCAGCGCCAGGATGATGCGCCCGCTCGACAGCCGGGCGGCGAGCAGCGAGCCGAAGGCGATGCCGACGACGAAGCAGGCGATGAACACCGTCGTGACGTTCTCGTCGCCGCCGACGTTCTCCTTGACGATCGTCGGCACCAGCGAGAGCACGACGATGCCGACCGCCCAGAACCAGCTCACCACCAGCGCTGCCTTGAAGATCGGCCGCTGTGCATAGAGCTGCTTCAGCAGGCGGAAGGTGCCGCGGGCGATGTTGAAGTCGATCTTGAGGTCCGGCGCCCGGCTGCCGGTGCGCGGGATGAAGGCGGCGGCCGCCCAGCTGATGATGCCGAAGCCGATCGTCACCGCGGCGACGATGTGCGGCTCCATGTGCTTGATCGCGAGCGTGCCACCGACGGTGCCGCCGAGGATGGCGAGGAAGGTGGCTGTCTCGACCAGCGCATTGCCTGCGACGAGTTCCTCGCGCGACAGGTGGTCGGGGAGGATGCCGTACTTGATCGGGCCGAACAGGGCCCCCATCACCCCCATGCCGGTCAGCGCCGCGAGCAGCACGTAGGGGTCGTGCAGGATGAAGCCGACACCGGCGACGCCAACGACGAAGATCTCGGCGAACTTCAGGCGCCGCGCCACCACCGCCTTGTCGAAGCGGTCGGCCATCTCGCCGCCGAGGCTCGACAGCAGGAAGAACGGCAGCATGAACAGGCCGCCGGCGAGGGTGACGAGAAGCGGGCCGTTTTCCAGCGCGAGCTGGAACAGGATCAGCACGACGAGGGCGTTCTTGACGAAGTTGTCGTTGAGCGCACTGAAGAACTGGCACCAGAACAGCGGCACGAAGCGCCGCGTCGTCATCAGCCGGCCGAGCATCCGTCTCTCCTCCCACACGCCGATCGAACGGCTGGCGTGAACGTTCGCTCACATAAGGGAGAGAGCGGGCGGCGTCAACGGGGGGTGCGGCGCAGTGGCGGCGTCTCGGCATCGTCCGCGCACCGGCATGCCGTCAAGCGGGCGCCGCAGCCCATCTCCCCTGTGATGGCACGGAGCATGCCGAAGCGGAGGCCACGACGGCCCCACCGCGATCCTGCTGACCTTCGTCACCGGTCTCATCTTCGGCACCATCTACAACCGCCACGGCAATCTCGCCGGCGTCACGATCTGCCACATCGTCACCGGGTCCGCGGCCTTGGCCACTGGCTTGCTGCACCACTGAGGACGGACCCCGTCCGGCCCGACCCTGCCCCGCGCAGGACGCGGGGCGGGGTCGTCCTCTGCCCGATCAGGGGTGGCGGGCGCCGAAGTAGCCGGCCTGCCGGATGTCGGTCAGGAGGTCGGGGCCGGTGGGGCTCCAGCCGAGAGCGGTCCGTGTCCGCTCGCTCGACGCCGGCTGGTCGATGGAGGCGAAGCCGAAGAACCAGCCGAAGTGCTCGCGCGCCTCCTCCGCCGACAGCGACACGCAGGGAACGCCGAGGCCGGTCGCGATCGCCGCCGCGATCTGCCGGAACGGCACGCCCGGTTCAGCCACGGCATGGTAGGTGTCGCGGCCCGGACCACGTTCGACAGCGAGCCGGAAGGCCCGGGCCGCGTCCCGCACGGCCACCGCCGGCCAGGCGTTGCCGCCTTCGCCGATGTAGGCGGATCGGCCCGTCCGCCGGGCGATGTCGACGAGCATCGGCACGAAGCCGTGGTCGCCCGCACCGTGCACCGACGGCGGCAGCCGCATGACGTTCGCCGGGATGCCGCGGTCCGACAGGGCTTCCGCGGCCGCCTCGGACGCCCGCGGATAGGCGTCCGAGGGCGGGAAGCCGCGATCGGTCTCCACCGCGACCGCGCCCTGCGCATGCAGGAAGGCGACGCCGGTGGTGACGATCAGCGGCTTTCGCGTCCCCGCGATCGCGGTGCCGAGGGTCTCGATGGCGGTGCGGTCGATCGCGCACGCCGCGGGAAAGCGCGAGAAATCGTGCACGAACCCTGCGTGGATGATCGCGTCGCAGCGCACGGCGCCCTCCCGGAGCGTCTCCGGTGCCTCGAGGTCGCCGCGGAGGGCGGCCGCGCCCGCCTCTTCGAGCGTCCGTGCGCTTGCGTCGGACCGGGCCAGTCCCAGCACCTCATGCCCGTATGCCAGCAGTTCCCCGACGACGGCAGTGCCGACAAAGCCGGTGGCACCCGTGACAAACACCTTCATGACCAATCTCCTTCTTGCTCGGAAGGAGGATATCGGCGAGGTTTTATCCAGTTAAAGACGTGAGATTATCCTGGTATAATGGCTAACAGGCTGGACCCTCTCGACGACGACAATCGCTTCGGTGCGTTCCTGCGTGACCGGCGGCAGCGGCTCGATGCCGCCGCGCTCGGCTATGGCGGCCGTCGCCGCACGCCGGGCCTCAGGCGCGAGGAGGTCGCGCAGCGCGCCCACATCAGTCCGACCTGGTACACGTGGCTCGAACAGGGGCGCGGCGGCGCCCCGTCGCCGCGCGTGCTCGACAGCCTCGCCGAGGCGCTGATGATGACGGAGGCCGAGCGGGAGCACCTGTTCCTGGTCGGCATCGGGCGGCCGCCGAAGGCCCATGCGCCGGTGCGCGAGGGCATCTCGCGGCGGCTGCAACGGCTCCTCGACGCCATGACGCTGATCCCGGCGACGGTGGCGACGTCCGCCTGGGACATCGTCGGCTGGAATCGCGCGGCGACGCTCGCTCTCACGGACTATGACGCGCCGCCTCCCGGCGAGAGGAACATCCTGCGGCGGATGTTCCTCGATCCGGCGACGCGGGCCGCCCAGACAGACTGGGAGAGCGTGGCGCGCTTTCTGGTCGCGACCTTCCGCGCCGAGACGGCGCGCGTCGGCGAGGACGAGCGGAGCGCCGCGCTCGTCGCCGAACTCGCCGGCAAGAGCACCGAGTTCGCCCGGCTGTGGACGGACAACGATGTGCGGACGACCGGGGAGGGGGCGAAGACGATCCGGCACGCGACGGTGGGGGAGATCAGCTTCGAGTTCTCCTCCTTCGCCATCCACGGCCGACCGGACCTCAAGCTGATGGTCTACAATCCGGCCGGGGAGGTCGACGCGGCGGCGATGCGCCGGCTGTGCGGCTGACGGCGTTCGCCTCCGGCCCAGGCCTGCGGGTGACCCGCACCGGTCTTCCCGAAGCGGACGACGCCCGGCGTGGTCGCCGCGGCGGCTCTCACGGAGGACTTGATTGAGCAAACACCTGAGATTGATCGAAGACCTCGAGGCGACCGGTACCGGGACGATGAAGTGCCATGGCAGCTCGATGCTGCCGATCCTCGAGAACCCGTCGACCTGCACCTACGAGCGGCAGGAGAGCTACGACGTCGGCGACATCGTCTTCTGCAAGGTGAACGGCCGCTTCATCGACGCCCACAAGATCGTTAAGGTCGGAGCGGACGGGCGCTACCTGATCGCCAACAACCGCGGCCACGAGAACGGCTGGACCCGCACCATCTACGGCCGCGTCGTCGCGGCGACGGGTGCTTCGGGCATCCGGCACTTCCGCTAGCAGCGATCCCCTGCGCCGGTCGCCGCAATGCCGACCCAGGCTGCTTGCGCAGCGCGGATCGGCATCTTGATAGCGGGTCCGGCAAGGGCCCGGCACAAGCGCTGGGTCAGAGCAGGAAGTCGCCCTCGTCCAAGCCCGTCGGCCGGCCGATCTCGATGACGAAATCCGCCTTGCCGTCGCCGTCGACGTCGCCCTGGACGAAGCCCTTTGCATAGCGAAGCTCGCCGGCCTCCGAGGAGAACTTCGCCGACCCGATGAAGTCGAAGATGTCGTCTTCGACAGTGTTCGCGTTGGCGTCGATGTCGGCGAGGTCCATGCGGTCGATGCCGGTCTGGAAGTCGCGGATCAGGTCGTCACCGGCACCGGTGCTCGCCTCCGCCACCGTACGGAAGACGAACAGGTCGGCGCCACTCCCCCCCGTCAGCACGTCCGTGCCACGGCCGCCCTGCAGCTCGTCGCTGCCCTCGCCGCCGAACAGACGGTCGTGGCCGCCGGCACCGTTGAATTCGTCGTCACCGACACCGCCACGCAGGTGATCGGCGCCGTTGCCGGTGGTCAGCACGTCATTGCCGCTACCCGTGGTGACGCGGAAGTCTTCGCTGTTCACGAAGTCGACGGAACTGCCGGCTCCGTCAGCGATCAGGCCGACGTAGCCCGTGTTGTCGTTGCCGCCCGTGACGCCGCCGGTCACGGCGGTGGTCATCGCGGAATAGTCGATGAACAGGCGGTCGTTGCCCGCCCCCGCATCGACGTCGTCGGCGCCGCCCGACAGGAAGATGTGGTCGACGTCGCCGCCGGAGACGATCGTGTCGGCGCCGAGGCCGGCATGGATGAAGTCCTTGCCGGCGCCGGTCGTGATGGTGTTCGTGCCGTCGCCCGCCTTGACGGTGTTGCCGCCGTCGAGCGCGGTGATCGTATCGGCACCCGAGCCGCCGATGATGGTGTTGGCGCCCTGGCCGGCCGAGACGGTCGAGGCGCCGGCGCCGGTCTTGATGGTGTCGTCGCCGTCGCCGGTGGTTATGGTGTCGGCACCGGCGCCGGTCATGATCTTGAAATTCTCGAAGGTGCCGTCGGTGATCGTCACCGAACGCCCGCCGCCGCCGGCTTCCGTGAAGTTCGAAGTGCTGTCGCCCGTGACGGCCCCGGTGGCGCCGCGGTAGTCGACGATCAGGCGGTCCTCGCCGAGGCCGCCGTCGACCGCGTCGACACCGTCGGTGACGGTGATGCGGTTGTCGCCGTCGTTGCCGACGATGCCTTTGCCGTCGCTGGCGTCCAGCAGGCGGAACGGCGCCGTGCCGGACAGCGTCACCGTGGCGATCCCGAGGCCGAGCTCGAGGTTGATGCCGGTCGACCCGGCGCCGCCGGTGATCGTCATGTCGCTGAACGAGACGGTCGCCGTCTCGTTGCTGTAGCCGGCCTCCAGCTCGATCGTGTCACCGGGTCCGGCCGACTGCATCGCAGCGGCGATCGAGGGGAAGTCGGAATTGGGTCCGACAGTGCGTACGGCCATAACAGGCTCCAGTCGTTCTTGTGCTTTTATGCTCGGAGGTCAGATGACCGGCGAAGGTGCATTTGCCGGGCTTTCCGCACGCTCCAAACTGAGCGCGGATCGGCACCTGACATAAAAACGAATATCCGATGAATTTTGTTCCTGAAATACATGAAAATATCGAAAAAAGACACACTGTAACGGCGGAACTATTTACAAGGGCCGCAAGACGTCTGCGACGAATTGGCGGCTCATTCTCAGGGGCGCTGGCAGGCCACCCTCGTCGGAGATCCGTCGGCCGGGGACGAAGACGACGCGCATCGGAACCTGAGGGTCGTGTCGCTGTGACGGCCGGCATGCCCGACGCGGCGCCGCCGACGAGGCGCTGCTACCGACCGACCTTCGCCGGGCCGATGGTGTCGGCGACAACCGCTCCCCGTTGGCCGAGCGGCAGCTCCGGCCCCGTGGTGGTATCGCGCGCCGTCTGGCGCTCGGCCTCTGCGTTGATCTCGCCGCCGAACAGCACGACGAACACCGACAGCCACAGCCAGATCATGAAGGCGATGACGGTGGCGAGCGAGCCGTAGGTCTCGTTGAAGTTCGTCAGAGCCGACAGATACCACGAGAAAGCCGCGGAGGTCGCCACCCAGCCGAGCGCCGCCACCACGCTGCCGATGCTGATCCAGCGCCAGCGCGCCTCCCGGCGGCTCGGTCCGTAGCGGTAGAGCAGGTTGAGCGAGGCGAGCAGGATGACGAGCAGCAGCGGCCAGCGGATGATCTGCAGCGTCCGCTCGGCGGTGGTGGCGACGCCGAAGGTTCCGAGCACCAGCGGCAGCACGACGAGGGAGCCGACCGCCAGCGCCGTCAGGATGATGGCGCCGAGGGTGAACATCAGCGTCTGCAGGTTGAAGGCGACGATCGAGCGCTTCTCGCGCTCGCCGTAGACGACGCCGAGCGCCTCGAACATCGCCTTCATCGCCGCGTTGGCGCTCCACAGCGCCACCAGCAGGCTGACCAAGAAGGTGAGCCCGAGCGTCGAGCCGCTCTTGGCGGCGACGCGCGATGCCTGCTCGCCGATGATCTCGACGCCGGCCGGCGGCAGGAAGAACGACAGGGTCGCCAGATGCTGCGAGATCGTCGCTGTGTCGGCGAACAGGCCGTAGAGCGAGACGAGGGCGGCGATCGCCGGAAAGGTCGCGAGCAGGGTGAAGAAGGCGACGCCGGCGGCGACCGACATCAGCCGGTCGGCGATCACCGCCTCGACGGAGCGCCAGACGACGTCCGCCCAGCCGCGGAAGGGAATGTGGTGCGGGGTGACCGCTTCACGGCCGCGTGCCGGCTCGGCGGCCGCTGACGGAGGGGCGGAATCCTTGCCGTCGACGACCGGTGGCGGCTGCAGCGGGGCCGCCGCGCCTGTCTTCGGCCCGCCTTCGGGCATGTCGGAGTCCCGCCGCATCGTCCACCGCACCGCCGGCCAGATTGGCGGAACAACGGGCCGCGCCCCGAAACGTTCCGCCGAGGCCGGCGCAGGCGGGCCTGGCTTCACCCTGGAGGCGCGCCGTTATTGACGCTGTCACCTTTTGCCGATTGATTGGCGGCGGGGTGATCGTGGGGAATTTCAGATTATGACGGACGCTACTGCAACCGGCGCCGGGCTGTTGTCCGGCGTGACGGTCCTCGACCTGTCGCGCGTGCTCGCCGGGCCGTTCTGCACCATGACGCTCGCCAATCTCGGCGCCCGCGTCATCAAGGTCGAGATCCCCGGCACGGGTGACGACAGCCGCGCCTTCGGCCCGTTCGCCAACGGCAAGTCGCTGTATTTCTCCTCGATCAACTGCAACAAGGAGAGCATCGCGCTCAACCTGAAGGCCCCGGAGGACCGGGCGATCTTCGAGCAGCTGCTCGCCAAGGCCGACGTGGTGGTCGAGAACTACCGGCCGGGCACGATGGAGAAGCTCGGCTACGGCTGGGAGACGCTGCACGCCCGCTTCCCGCACCTGATCTACGGCGCGGCGTCGGGCTTCGGCGACAGCGGCCCGATCTCCAAGCGCGCCGCCTACGACATGGTGGTGCAGGGCATGGGCGGCATCATGAGCATGACCGGCTATCCCGGCCAGCCGGCCGCCCGCGTCGGCATCTCGATCGGCGACATCACCGCCGGCCTGTACCTGACGATCGGCCTCAACGCCGCCCTCTACCGACGCTCCGTCACCGGCATCGGCGACAAGATCGACATCGCCATGCTCGATTGCCAGGTGGCGATCCTCGAGGATTCCGTCACCGTCTACGCCAAGACCGGCGAGATCCCCGGTCCGCTCGGCACGCGCCATCCCTCGATCGCGCCGTTCCAGGCGTTCGAGGCGCAGGACGGCCACGTCATCATCGCCGCCGGCAACGACCATCTGTTCGGCCTGATGGCACAGGCGCTCGCCCGGCCCGATCTCGCCACCGACGCCCGCTTCGCCTCCAACGAGAAGCGCCACGAGAACGTCGACGCGCTGCAGGCGGAAATCGAGAAGACCCTGATGACCGGCCCGGTGAAGACCTGGCTCGACGCCTTGAACGGCAAGGGCGTGCCGTGCGCGCCGATCAACGACGTGCCGCACATGATGGCGGAGCCGCAGGTGGCGGCGCGCAACATGATCGTCACCGTGCAGGACCCGGTGGCCGGTGAGATCAAGGTGGCCGGCAACCCGATCAAGGTCGTCGCCCATCCGGATGCGGCGACCTTCCGCCCGCCGCCCGAGCTCGACGGCGACCGGGCCGAGATCCTCGCCTTTGCGGGGGTGAAGTCATGAGCGACGCGCCCGCCACCCCCGCTGCGGCCCCTTCGGCGTCCGCCGCCCCCGCCCCGCCGATCGTCACCTCCGAGGTGCGCGGCGGCGTCGGCATCGTCACGCTCAATCACGTCGCCCACCGCAATGCGCTCAGTGCCGCGCTGGTGAACGGACTGATCGACGCCATCGCCGGCTTCGAGACGCAGAAGCTGATGGCGGTGGTGCTGCGCGCCGCCCCCGGCATGAGCGTGTGGTCGGCCGGCCACGACATCAGGGAACTGCCGCGCGGCGACGCCGACCCGCTCGGCTATTCAGACCCGCTGGAGCGGGTGCTGCGCGCCATCCGCCACTATCCCGGCGCCGTCATCGCCATGGTGCACGGCACGGTGTGGGGCGGCGCCTTCGATCTCGTCGCCTCCTGCGACATGATCATCGCCGACGAGACCTCAGGCTTCGCCATCACGCCCGTGAACCTCGGCCTGCCCTACAACACGACGGGCCTGCTGCACTTCGTCGACCGGCTGCCGATGAACCTCGTCCGCGAGATGTTCTTCACCGCCACCCCGGTTAAGGCCGAGGACGCGGCGCGCTGGGGCATCGTCAACCACCTGGTGCCCTCCGCCGACCTCGAGACCTTCACGCTGGCGCTCGCCGACGGCATCACCCGGAAGGCGCCGCTGGCGCTGGCGGTGATCAAGGAACAGCTGCGCATCATCTCCGACGACCGCCCGATCGCCGCCCAGACCTTCGAGCGCATCCAGGACATGCGCCGCGTCGTCTACGAGAGCAAAGACTACGAGGAGGGCATCAACGCCTTCTTCGCCAAGCGCAAGCCGGTGTTCAAGGGGGAGTAGGGGGGGCGTGTCGACGCCATCGCACCGGTGTTGCCGCGCGCACTGTTGCCCGCCTGCACTAGTCGACGGGACGGCGGTGGGGCATTTCCCCACCGTCTGCTCCACGTCCGGAGCCTCGAGGCAGAAGGAGACGGCCATGTCCGCTCGTTTCGCCCGCAAGGGTCAGAATATCTGAGCCCATCGGCCGTTTCGGTCCGATGACCTTGTGACGCGCGCCCGCCCGACGGCGGCGCGAGTTCGAGACGTATCTCCCATGTTCAATTCAATGAGCGGCGACGCGCGCGTGCGCGTGTTCGCCAGGGCGTCCTCGTGGATCGAGGGCGCCGCCGTGCGGCAGCTCGAGCAGCTGCTGGCGCGGCGCGGCGTGATTGCCGTCGCCGGCATGCCGGACCTCCACCCCGGCCACAAGGGCCCGGTCGGCTGCGCCGTGCTGACCGACGGTGTCGTCCATCCCGACATCGTCGGAACCGACATCGGCTGCGGCATGACGGCGTGGCGGCTCGATGGCGAACTGCGCCGGCTGCGCCTCGACAAGGCGGAGCGGGCGCTCGGCAGGCTCGGCGATCGCGGTGGCCTCGACGTCGACGCGGCGGTCGCCCGCGGCGTCCCGCCCGATGTGGCGGCTGCCCACGCCGAGGCGCTCGGCACCGTCGGCGGCGGCAACCATTTCGTCGAGCTGCAGACGGTGCACCAGCTGGTCGACGCGGCCGCCTGCGCGGCGGAGGGGCTCGCCGTCGGGGACCTGACGCTCCTCGTCCACTCCGGCTCGCGCGGGCTCGGGCCGGCGGTGCTGGCCCGACACCCCTACGACCACGGCGAGGGGCTCGCCCTGAACACGGGCGGACGCGCCTACCTCGCTGACCACGACGTGGCAGTGGCCTTCGCCGCCCTCAACCGCGCCGTGCTGGCGGAACGGGCGGCAGCGCTGCTCGGTCTCGACGGCGCGCCGTGGTGCGACGTGCCGCACAACCACGTCACGCTGGAGGGTGACCGCGTCCTGCACCGCAAGGGCGCCGCCCAGGCCGATCTCGGCCTCGTGCCGGTGCCGGGCTCGCGCGGGGCGATGACCTATCTCGTGCGGCCCGATCCGAGGGTCGCCGGCGCGCTCGCCTCGCTCGCCCACGGGGCGGGGCGCAAGCGCGACCGGGCATCGATGCGAGGCCGCCGCGACAAGGAGCGCGAGCGGCCGAACCCCGTCGGCAACCGCGTCATCTGCGCCGACCGCCGGCTCGCCGAGGAGGAAGCCCCGGAGGCCTACAAGCCGATCGCTGACGTCGTCGCCGACCTCGAGGCGCACGGGCTCGCTCGGACCGTCGCGGTGCTGAAGCCGGTCGTCACCTTCAAGACGGCGAGGGCGTGAGCATGGGTGGCATGAACAAGGCGGCACGCGCTGGTGACTGCGCGGGCAGCAACGCCACTGCGGAGGAGACGATCACCCTGATGGTGACGGCCGGCCGCGGCCCGGCCGAGTGTCACGTCGTCGTCGCCCGCGTCGCCCGGCGCCTCGCGGAGGAGGCCGGCGCGGCGGGGCTGTCCGTCGGGCTCGACCTGCCCGACGGCCGCCCGGCAGCGCCATCGGTGCTCGTCTCGCTCGGCGGGGAGGGCGCCGGGGCGTTCGTCGCCGGCTGGACCGGCACCGTCCTGTGGATCGACGGATCGCTGCGGTCCGGCAAGGGGCGGCGCAACTGGTACGTCGCCGTGCACCGCCTCGACCCGCCGCGGTCGGCGCCCGTCGCCCTCGACCCGGCGCAGGTCCGCTTCGAGACGATGCGGGCGGGCGGGCCGGGCGGCCAGCACCAGAACACCACCGACAGCGCGGTGCGCGCCGTCCACGTCCCGAGCGGCCTCGCCGCCACCGCCCGCGACGGCCGCTCGCAGCACCAGAACCGCAAGCTCGCCCGTGAGCGGCTCGCGGCGCTGCTTTCGGCGGTCGCCGAGCGCGATGCCGCCGCGGCCGAACGCGCCGCCTGGCATGACCGTATCGCGGTCGAGCGCGGCAACCCGCGGCGGACGTTCCAGAAGGGGTGAGCCGACCACACCTGCGCCCGGCCCGTCCCGCTTTCGCTCCGCCACCGGGCGTCGTAGAACCGTCCCGGCACGACCGCGATCCGGTCCAACCCGCGGCCGACGGCCACGGCCACGCCGCCGGCGACCACTGCCTGCAGCGCTTCGCGGCGCTAGCCGCCGCCCGGCTGCGCGAGCCGGACGTGCTCGCCCGCCTCGGCGGCGACGAATTCGCCATCCTCCTGCCCGACACCACCGCCGACGAGGCGCACCGCATCGCCGAGGACATCGTCGCCGCGGTGCGGACGACGACGATCCCCTGGCGCAACACGATGCTCGCCATCACCGCCAGTGCCGGCGCGGCGGAGTGGTCGCCCGGCATCGGCCGCGACGCCGCCGAGCTCGCCTCCCGCGCCGACGGGGCACTCTATCTGTCGAAACAGGCCGGCCGCGACCGCGTCACCACGCTGCCACGACCAGAGGGGGCGGACCAGCCGGCGCCGTTGGAGGCCGACCGCGGCGGTGCCCCTCACCTCGGCAAGCTGAGGCTGCGACCGTGACAGCGCCGCAGGGCGGTCGTCGCGTCGCGGCGATCGCGATCGGGCGCGACGCCGAAGCGGCGCCCCGGTGGCCGTCGCTTTGAGGCCATCGCCTCATGCGCGGGCTTGCCTTTGCGCGTGCGACGTTGCATTTGCGCAAAGCCACGGGTCTCGGTCCAAGGTCTCCTCGGTTCACGGGCGCGGGCGAGGGCAGGAAAGGGCGGTCTGAATGACGAAGTGGGTGTACGCCTTCGGCGACGGCACGGCCGAGGGAACCTCCGGCATGCGCAACCTGCTCGGCGGCAAGGGGTCGAACCTCGCCGAGATGTCCAGCCTCGGCCTGCCGGTGCCGCCCGGCTTCACCATCACCACCGAGGTCTGCACCTGGTACACGCAGAACGGCGACACCTATCCGGACGGCCTCGTCGCCCAGGTCGAGACGGCGCTCGAGCGCATCTCGGCGCTGACCGGCCGCCGCTTCGGCGATGAGGAAAACCCGCTGCTCGTCTCCGTGCGCTCCGGCGCCCGCGTCTCGATGCCGGGCATGATGGACACCGTCCTCAACCTCGGCCTCAACGACCGGACCGTGCAGGCGCTGGCGACGTCGTCCGGCGACGCCCGCTTCGCCTATGACAGCTACCGCCGCTTCATCCAGATGTATGGCGACGTCGTGCTCGGCGTCGAGCACCACGCCTTCGAGGAGATCCTCGAGCACGAGAAGGAGACGAAGGGCTACGTCCTCGACACCGATCTCACCGCCGCCGACTGGCAGGGGATCATCGAGCGCTACAAGGCGACCGTCGAGGCCGCGATCGGCAAGCCCTTCCCGCAGGATCCGCACGCCCAGCTGTGGGGCGCCGTCGGCGCCGTCTTCGGCTCGTGGATGAACCAGCGCGCCATTACCTACCGCCGCCTGCACACCATCCCCGAGACGTGGGGCACGGCGGTCAACGTGCAGGCGATGGTGTTCGGCAACATGGGCGAGACGTCGGCCACCGGCGTCGCCTTCACCCGCAATCCGTCGACCGGCGAGAACGCCCTCTACGGCGAGTTCCTCGTCAACGCCCAGGGCGAGGACGTCGTCGCCGGCATCCGCACGCCGCAGTCGATCACCGAGACGGCCCGCATCGAGGGCGGCTCCGACAAGCCGTCGATGGAAACCGTCATGCCGGCGGCGTTCACCGAGTTCGTGGCGATCTGCGACGTGCTCGAGCGCCACTACAAGGACATGCAGGACGTCGAGTTCACCATCGAGCGCGGCAAGCTGTGGATGCTGCAGACGCGCTCCGGCAAGCGCACCGCCAAGGCGGCGCTGCGCTCCGCCGTCGACATGGCGAACGAGGGCCTGATCACCCGCGAGCAGGCGATCGCCCGCATCGACCCGGCTTCCCTCGACCAGCTCCTCCACCCGACCATCGACCCCTCGGCCGAGCGCACCGTGCTCGCCTCCGGCCTGCCGGCCTCGCCGGGCGCCGCGACGGGCGAGATCGTCTTCTCCTCCGACGAGGCAGAGCGCCTGAAGGGGCTCGGCCGCAAGGTCATCCTGGTCCGCATCGAAACGAGCCCGGAGGACATCCACGGCATGCACGCCGCCGAGGGCATCCTGACGACGCGCGGCGGCATGACCAGCCACGCGGCGGTGGTCGCCCGCGGCATGGGCAAGCCCTGCGTCTCGGGAGCCGGCGGCATCCGCGTCGACTATGCGCGGGCGACGCTGACGGCGGCCGGCCGCATGCTGAAGGCCGGCGACCAGATCACCATCGACGGCGCCTCCGGCCAGGTCTTCCTCGGCGCCCTGCCGATGGTGAAGCCGGACCTGTCGGGCGACTTCGCCAACCTCATCGCCTGGGCCGACGACGTCCGCCGCATGAAGGTGCGTGCCAACGCCGAGACGCCGGCGGATGCCCGCGTCGCCCGCGAGTTCGGCGCCGAGGGCATCGGCCTCTGCCGCACCGAGCACATGTTCTTCGACGAGGGCCGCATCGTCGCCGTGCGGGAGATGATCCTCGCCGACAACGAGCAGGGCCGCCGCGCAGCCCTCGCCAAGCTGCTGCCGATGCAGCGCTCCGACTTCGTCGCGCTGTTCGAGATCATGGCCGGCCTGCCGGTGACGATCCGCCTGCTCGACCCGCCGCTGCACGAGTTCATCCCGCACGGCGACGAGGAGATCGCCGAGGTGGCGGCGGCGATGGGCGTGCCGGCCGACCGCATGAAGGAGCGCGCCGAGGCGCTGCACGAGTTCAACCCGATGCTCGGCCACCGCGGCTGCCGCCTCGCCATCTCCTATCCGGAGATCGCCGAGATGCAGGCGCGCGCCATCTTCGAGGCGGCGATCGAGGCGGCCGAGAAGACCGGCGCCCCGGTCGAGCCCGAGGTGATGGTGCCGCTGGTCGGCCTGAAGGCCGAGCTCGACCTCGTCAAGGCGACGATCGACGCCACCGCCAAGGCGGTCGAGAAGGAGACCGGCAAGAAACTGGTCTACTCCGTCGGCACCATGGTCGAGCTGCCGCGGGCAGCACTCCGCGCCGCCGAGATCGCCGAGGCGGCGGAGTTCTTCTCCTTCGGCACCAACGACCTGACGCAGACCACCTTCGGCATCTCCCGCGACGACGCCGCGAGCTTCCTCGGCGCCTACCAGACGAAGGGCATCATCGAGCGCGACCCGTTCGTCACCCTCGACATCGACGGCGTCGGCGAGCTCGTCAAGATCGCCGCCGAGCGCGGCCGCCAGACGCGTCCGGGCATCAAGCTCGGCATCTGCGGCGAGCACGGCGGCGACCCGGCCTCGATCACGTTCTGCGAAACCGTCGGCCTCGACTACGTCTCCTGCTCGCCCTTCCGCGTGCCCATCGCCCGCCTCTCGGCCGCCCAGGCGGCCCTGAAGGCGAAGGGTTAGAACCACCCTCGACGCGAACCCTCCCCCCTCGCGGGGGAGGG